>JALUKJ010000182.1 GCA_027056615.1 Campylobacteraceae bacterium
ATTGTATCACAATAAAAAATATAAGTCAACATTTATTTTGCTTTTATAACTGAACTTTTGACTACAATTTTTAATAATTTTCTATTGTTTCAGATACATGTTAGTAATACTACTCTATTGCTGAAAAGATTGTTCTTGCTATCTCTGGACTCTATGAACCACTCAATCAAACTCTATACCCATATTTAGCACGAAAATATAAAGAGAATTTCACTGATTTTACTCTTTTATTAAAAAATATATCTATACTTTTTATTATTAGTACAATTATGCTTTTTATGCTCTCTCAATATTTCATTGAAGGGTTGATATATCTTGTTAATGGAGAGTATGAGACTACTATAACATTTTTATTGACACTCTTTTTATTTAGGGTACTTACTTACCCCTATGGAGGACTATTTTCAAATGCACTTATTATTATGCAAGAGACAACTTACTATATGAGAGTTATGAACTATACTGTAGTTATTAACTTTTTAACTGTTCCCTTAGCAACTTACTATTTTCAAGCTCAAGGGTTAATTGTAGCTTTTATATTAGTGACATTTACACATGTACTGTTATTGAAGTACTACCTATCTCAAAGTATTAAAAAAAGGATTTAGAATGAAACATTTTTTAATCTCTATAGATAAAATAGAGAAAAACTTTACCATTATTGAACACTCTGATAGAATTAAAATAATTGATAATAAAAATATATTGATACTATTTGATGGAGACAAAGAGAATCTTTTAGAGGAGTATGAAAAGAGAGGAATAGATGTTCTTAAAACCATAGAAGGAGCTTTCTCTTTTGTTCTTTACGATAAAATAGAACAAAAACTATTTATTGCTAAAGATAAGGTTGGAATTAAACCTCTATATTATGCCGATACAAACAGAGAACTTATTATTGGTACTCACCTTAAAAGATTTTCAAAAATTAAAAGTTTTAGAGCAGATATTAACCCTAGCACTCTTGGAGAGTATCTACAGTTTGGATTTATACTCCAACCAAATACTATTTTTAAAAATGCATATAAAGTGTGTGCAGGAGAGTATATTACTTTTAATACAGATAACTTTAGTTCGGTTTCAGAAAAATATTGGAAACTTGAAGCTTGTTATAAACAAGAAAAAATAGTTTGTAGTGAGTCGGAAACACTAAAAAAGATTGATACAAAATTAAATACTATTATAAAAGAAGAGACTAAATCATCTAACTTTGGATTCTCTCTTTCTGGAGGATACGATAGCTCTACCCTTGTAGCCATGGCACAAAAACAATCAGACAAAAAGATAGATACATTTACTATTGGTTTTAATGAAGAGCAGATAAATGAAGCACCTTATGCAAAAAAGATAGCTAACTTTTTAGGTACAAATCACCATGAACACTACTTTAGTGAAGATGATGCAGTAGAGATAGTTCCAAAAATAGCTGAAATATTTGATGAACCTTTTGCTGACTATGGCACAGCACCAACTATTATTACTACTCAACTTCTTAAACAAGAGGGAATTGGTAAACTAATTGCAGGAGATGGAGGAGATGAGGTCTTTGCAACAGCTGAAAATGTGCAGAGCTTTGAGTATCTACAAAAAACTCCAAAACTCTTTAAACAGGCTATTGCCAAGACATTAAATAGTATTAAACTACAAAACCTACCCTATCTAAAAGAGTATAATAATCTACCAATTAAACAACATAAACTATATCAACTCTTAATGGCTAAGAGTATACCTCAAATGGTCTATAGTCGCAATACCCTATTTTTAGAAGAGGAGTTATCTCTTAACATTAAAGGGTATATACCTCTTCCTTATAGTAGCTTTGATAATATAGATTTTACAAAATATGCCCAAACTGTAGATGAGGTTATTGGTTCATATTTTAAAACAACAATGGTTGATGGTGAGTTGGTTAAGAGCTACTCAACAACAAACTATTTAGATATTGCCCTTGCTACTCCTTTTTTAAATATTGAGCTTATTGAGCAGATGGCACAAGTTCCCTCTTCATTAAAAATTAAAAATGGCATAAAAAAGTATCTTCTAAAAGAGATAGCCCATAGATACATTCCTAAAGAGCTTATGGAGCGTCCAAAAGCTGGATTTGCTATACCTTTTTCAACATGGATTAAAGGAAGTTTAAAAGAACTTTTATATTCACAAATTAATAAACAAAGGTTAGATAAAAATAATCTCTTTTATACTTCTTCAATACTCAGGCTTGGCATGAGGTTGAGTTGTAGTAATTGGTGGACAGTAGACTTTAAATTTTGCTATACTTCTAAGTATGAACAGTAAATTATCCTTAATACTTACATTAACAATCCCTTTTTTTCTGCTAAGTTGTAGTGGAAAAAGAGTTCAAACGTTCCCAAGTATCGTTGAAAATCCTATTCTTTCTGGTAATATAGGACAACCTATTTTTATACCTAACTCTACAGAAAATACTATACCTCAACAGAGAATACCTAGACCACAAACTACACCTCGAACATCAAGACCTAATACTCATCAAACTTCTAAATATGGAGAGAGTTATTATGTAAAAAAGTTTAAACTTCCAAATGTTATTAGAGAGAGTTCAGGACTCATAAAAGTAGACAATAGACTTTGGACACTTAATGACAGTGGAGGGAAACCTATTTTATATCAAATAAACGAACGTAATGGTCAAATAGCTAAACAATTAAAGATTACAAATGCATATAACAGAGATTGGGAAGATATTGCTTATGATGATAACTATGTTTATATTGGAGATATTGGAAACAATAGAGGAAACCGTAAAGACCTTAAGGTCTATAAAATACCTCGTGCCTCACTTAGAACATCTAAAAGTGTAAGAGCTGAGGTTATTCACTTTAAGTATAGTGACCAAAAAGAGTTTAAGTCAAAACCTCAAAAAAACAATTATGACTGTGAAGCAATGGTTGCACACAATGGAAAACTATATCTATTTTCTAAAAATTGGAAAGATTATAAAACACGTCTATATGAGTTAACTACTCAAGCAGGAAAACATACTGCAAAATATATCTCTACTTTTAACATTCAAGGTATGGTTACAGGAGCTAGTATTAACGAAGAGTTAGATATTTTATTACTTACAACTTACTCCTCTTTGTTAAATGTTAATATATGGGCATTTACTAACTATAGAGGAAATAACTTCTTTAATGGTAATATAAAAAAGTTAAATCTTAAAAATCCCCTACAAGGACAAGTAGAAGGTGTTACGTTTAATGGTAATTATAAAGCCTATTTAAGTAGTGAAGCCTTTAGAAAATATATCTTCTCTTTTGATGCTTCACTTTATGAATTAGATTTTTCAGGTGAGTTTGAGTAGTTTAGTTGTATATATCCGACATTCATCACCCCCACAACCTTAAACGAATATAATACGAAACCAATTCCAAAATAAGAGAGATACCATCTGTTTCGCAAAAGTAAATAAAATAAAAACAAAAAAATTAGGACATTTAGGCTTAGTAGCAGGAATGTGCAAAGAGCTAAATATATCAGAAATAATCAATAAGCATATAATAAAAGGAGACCAAAGAACCCTAAGTCATGGGGATGCCGTAGTCTCAATGATACTCAATGGCTTAGGATTTACAGGAACACCACTATATATGACTCCACAATATTTTGAAGATAAGCCAATAACTGAACTTTTG
>JALUKJ010000183.1 GCA_027056615.1 Campylobacteraceae bacterium
TAAAAAAAATGAAATTCAATACACTGTAAAAGCAAAAACAAAAGTAGAAAACTTTAAAAAAGATGTTAAGTCTCTTTTTCTTAATCGTAAAAAATATGTTTCCCAAAATTTTTACTATAAAGATGGCTCAATATTAAATGAAAAGTATAATATTAGCTTTAAACGTATGTTTATCTATGGACAAAATATCTATATAAAGAGTGCAAAAGGAAGTTTTTATAAATATACTTTTAGAGCTAAAAAAGTTGTAGTTTATAGAGATAGAATAGTTTTTTCACATATCTTTTTTAAATCGTCTACTAAAAGAGGTTCAAAGTTGAAGTTTATCTATTATTTTGATAAGAAGAGTGAGATTTGATTTTATCTTATTTATAAGCTCCTATATTGCGTACTAAAGAAGAACTTAAATATGGTGCGATAGCAATCGCACCCTACAGATTTTCAATAAAAACTATCTAATCAAATCAAATGGGTTTTCCACTACATTTTTTCTATCTACAATGTATGGAATAAGTGCTGTTTGTCTAGCTCTTTTAATAGCTACTGTTACTAGCTCTTGGTGACGTTTACAGTTACCTGTAAGTCTTCTAGGCATAATCTTAAATCTTTCGCTCAATGAGAACTTAAGTAGATTTAAATCTTTATAGTCAATGAATTCAATCTTCATTTCACAGTATTTACAATATCTTTTTTTGAACTTTCTTCTTTCTGCCATGGGTTTCTCCTAAAATGGTATCTCGTCATCGTCGATGTCGATTTCTGGTACAGGTGGTTGCTGTTGCATTTGTGGTTGTGGTGCATTATATGATGGTTGTTGTGAAGCTTGTGGTTGAGGATAACTACTCTGTTGAGGTTGTGTATAACTCTGTTGAGGCTGTGATTGAGCACCATAAGAACAAGCTTGGCTTTGTTGTTGTCCTCCACCATAGTTGTTCTGAGATGCTTGGTTACCGTAACCATTATTGTTGTTAGGGTTCATTGAGTCTGCTTTAGAGTCTAACATTTTTAAGGTCTCTACGGTTACAACATGTTTGCTTCGTTTACTTCCATCTTGTGCTGTCCACTGTTGAAATGTTAAGCGTCCATCTACTAAAACTTTGCTCCCCTTGCGTAAGTATTGGTTAGCAATCTCAGCAGTTCTTCCAAAAAATGTTAAGTCAATAAATAGGACTTCTTCCTTTTGTTCACCTGTTTGGCTTTTCCACTTTCGGCTTGTTGCAATTCCAACATTACCAATAGCAGAACCACTTTGAGAGTATCTAATCTCAACATCTCTTGTAAGGTTTCCTACTAATATTACTTTATTATACATGGGGTTCTCCGTAAATTAATTGCTTTTGAGTTATGCTTGAGTTGCTACTTCTGTAGTTTCGGCAACAGGAGCTTCTTTTTCTTTTGGTTCTTCTTTTACAAAGTTTGCAGCAGTTACAAGTTTCTCAAATTGAGCTAGCTCTTTTTTCTTTGTATATTTAACTGTAAGGTATTTAATAACCTCTTCATTAAACTTCAAGTTTCTTTCAAGCTCTGCAATAACGCTACCTACTGCTTTAAAGTAAACAATAGTGTAAAAACCACGCTCATTTTTTTCAACAGGGTAAGCAAGTTTTCTCATACCCATTTTATTGGTAGCAAGAATTTCAGCACCATTTTTTACAAGAATATCTTCAATTTTTGCAATGTTAGATGCTGTCTCTTCATCTGTAAGTGTAGGTTTAAGTACATACAGTGTTTCGTAGTTGTTCATTCTATTCCTTTTGGTTTTATAGCCCACTCTTCAAACCATCTAAATGGTCTCCAAATTATGAGCAAGAATTTTGGAAGCATGATATTATCATAAAATATCTATTTTTTTGCTAAATTTAGAATCAGGAAGAGAGTTTAAACCAATATAAATGTAAAAAAGTGGCTAATTTGACTTTAGTTAATAAAAATAAACTTAAGTAAAATAATTATATTATATACTTTAATAAAAATATATATTTTAAGGCACTTTAATATGAAAAAACTCAATCTATTTTCTAAAATATCTATCTCTATAAACAGCTCTAAAGTTTTTATCTTTACTATCTATCTAACCCTCATTTTGGGGTCAAGTTTTCTTTTTTACAAAGGATATCAAAACTACTATCACCTAGATAATATTGAAAGGCAACACAAAGTTTTAGAGAGTGTGAATGATATTTCATCACGAAAAGAGGAGCAACGAACCATTATGATGACCTCTATTATGGTTTTAGTACTCTCTTTTCTTATGCTCTCACGTCATAAATATATTTTAAAATATATGAAATTAGAGAACAAAACTCTTCAACGCCTTTTAGATGATTTAGAAGGCTATCAAGACCAAGAGAAGGTTGAAGAGTTTAAGAGTATGGTTAAAAATAGGAACTTTTCGGAGATTTATGAAATGATGTCTGAGATTATTGAAGAGCTTCAAACAAATAAAGAGTTAGCCGATGCAGCAAATCAGACAAAAAGCCTTTTTTTAGCCAATATGTCACATGAGATTCGTACACCATTAAATGGGATTGTAGGTTTTACAAAGTTTTTAAGCTCAACAACATTAGATGATGAGCAGAAGGAGTTTGTACAGATTATACGAAAAAGTTCAGAAGATTTGCTTACTATTATCAATGATATTTTAGATATTTCTAAAATAGAAAATGGCTCTATATCATTAGAAGAGGTCTACTTTAACCCTATGGAGGAGTTTGAAAATGTAATAGAGTCTTATTCTGCTAATGCTTCAAAAAAAGATATTGATTTTTCCTTATGGATTGACCCTATTTTCTCTTCGCTACTTCTACGTTCTGACCCAGGAAAGATAAAACAGGTACTTATTAATCTTATTTCTAATGCTGTTAAGTTTACGGAGAAGAGGGGAACTATTGATGTAATTATTGAAAAAATATCAACGTCAAATGAAGATATTAGTGTTAAATTTACAGTTAAAGATACAGGAGTTGGAATATCTAAAGAGCAGGAGGAGAAAGTTTTTGAAGCATTTACTCAAGCAGATATTAGTACCTCTCGAAAATATGGAGGAACAGGTCTTGGATTAACTATCTCAGCAGGATTAGTTAATGCTTTAGGAGGTGCTTTAAAAGTTAAAAGTACTTTAGGAGAGGGAAGCTCTTTCTCCTTTACTTTAGATATGCCTAAAAAAGATATAGAGCGTAAAAATATAATAAAACCAATAAGAGTAGCAATCTATGCACCAGAAGAGGTTAGTACAAAAGATTCAGACCACTATTTAGAAGATTACCTTCTCTATTTTTCACACATCTCGATTATGCGTTTTAAACGTTTTGAGGAGTGTATCTATGCAAACTCCTCAATGTTTAATGCACTATATATTCATTACGATAAGATTAATCAAGAGGAGTTAAATCAGATATTAAAAAAGCATGGTAAAGAGTCTAATATTATTTTAGTAACTAAATTAAATAAAAGATATTTAGTACAAGATATTTCAGATAAATTTACTCAAGTACTTTATGAGCCTATAACCTTTTCAAAAGTTGAAAAGTCATTTAACTTTTTAATAAAAGATAAGAATAATAAAATTCTTATAAATAATAAAGAAAAAGTTACCCCTTTAAAGAAAGAGAAAACATCTATGAAACTTTTTTCTAATATACATACTTTAGTTGTAGAAGACAATCCAATTAATCAAAAGATGATTCAACATACATTGAAAAATATTGGTATTACTTCAGATTGTGCTAACAATGGTCAAGTAGGTCTTGAGATGTTTATGAAAAATCATAATAAGTATAAGATGATTTTTATGGATATACAGATGCCTGTAATGAATGGTCTTGATGCTACAAAAGCTATTTTAGCCTATGAAAAGCATAATAATTTAAATCATACACCAATTGTTGCTGTAACTGCCAATGCATTAAAAGGAGATAGAGAATATTTTATGTCAGAGGGAATGGATGAATATATCTCTAAGCCTATTAATTTAGAAAAGTTTATTCGTGTTTTAAAAATATTTTTTAAAGAGGAAGATAATTCATCTAAACTATCTACTGTCTCAACAACAGATATTTTACTTTATAAAGAGACTCCAATGGAAGCAAAGATTATCTCTGCTATTTTAAAGAAATTGGACTACTCTGTAGATGTGGTTGAAAATCTTAATGAGTTAAAAAAAGTGATGGATATTAACTCTTATAAGTGTATTCTATTAGATAGAGTTAGTAATGATATAGAACAAAGTAATGTAGTTCAATATATTAAGGCACAAAATATTCCATCTATGCTTTTTGTAGATAGTAAAGATATTGTGATACCTAGTGACAAAGAGAACTTTACCTTTATCTCTGATAAGGTTACTGATTATACTAGCATTAAAGAAAAAGTAGACAAGATGATAGACTTTGCTAATGTTTCATAAAAAACTTTGCAACCGAATAAAAACCCCATACAAAAGCAATTCCCTATTTTGAGATGGGGTTGTTTTTAACTCTATCTCCATTTCTAATAGGTACTCAAATATATTTAAAAGAGCAGGGCTTTTAACTCGTAATGCAAGGTTTGCTTTTTGCTCTTCAATTGGTTTAGGTAATTTATAACCCAAAATAGCTTTTGAGTCAATATAACCATTGAGTTTCATAAAAGCATGAAATAGAAAGATTTGATTTACAAAAAATTGAGTTGAACGCAATATAGAAAACTCATCTTCTCCTAGTTCTAAAAGTTTGGTAATAGTTTTAACTATAGGCTTTTTTTCAAAGAGTTCAATAAGTAGTTGCTCTGTTGCCAAAGGAGCTGTAGAGTAGACCAATCTGTCAATATCTTTAGAGGTTACTTTTGTACCTAAAATAGCCAATTTATTTAGCTCATTGGCACAAAGAGCAATATTGTTATTAAGTACTAACATAAGGTGTTGTAGGGCGTAGTAGTCAATCTCTAGTCCAATATTTTTTGCTTTTCGTTGTAAAAGCTCAATACTCTCTCTTACATTTGGTTCAAATAGCCGTAACCAGTTAGCACCTTTTTTGGGTGAAAATGAGTTTTGAAGACTTTTAGCATTAGTTGCTGTTCCTGTATAATGAAAAAGAAAGAAGTTATCAGGGTTTTTACCAACTAATTCTACTAAAGTATCTAACTCTTTTTTAGGAATCTTTTTATCACGTTTTACAATAAGTAAATTTATCCCACCAAAAAGTGATGATTGAGACAGATAAGATTTTGCTCTTTCAAATGAGTACTCATCATAGTATAAAGATAGCATAGATTCTGCAGAGTTAGTAATGTTAATATAATATTGAAGATAGTTAGCAATTTGATACTCATTTTCTCCAAAAAAGAGCATGGCTCTAGGAGGGGTAGCACGTAGTATTTTTTCAAAATCTCTTTGATACATACTCTATTATCCTTTGCTATTTATTTGATAAATTATATCAAATTAAAACATAAAAAGAGTCTCAAAAAATAGTAGATAACAATAGTTTAATAATTAAAAAATATAATTAATAGTTTAAGATAATTTTTAAGTATTGCCATTGTAATTTTAAGATAAACTTAAAAAAATATTATTTTGTTATCAAGGGGTAGACTATATGGGAGAGTTATGGAGTAAGAGACGTTTAGAGATTATTACACTGTCTGTTTTTATACTGTTAGTTACTACTTCGCTCTATATTTTTTATACCTCTTACTCAAATTATAGTGAGTTGCAAAATATTGATAGCCATAAAGCTTTTGCACATAAGATTATTATGTTTATTTCAGCTTTTGTACTATTTCTCTCTTTGTTAATTGTTATATTGAAGAGAGATTACTTCTTTATACAAACTAATGATAGTGGTGAGGGGTTAGAGAAGTTGTTAGAGGATATAAAATACTCTTCTAACACTAAAAAGATAAATCAGTTTAAAAAGATGTTAAAAGAGAAGAATCATGCAGAGATTTATCTATTAATCTCAAAGATGATTAAAGAGTTACAAGAGCGTACTCACCAAGCCAATGAAGCCAATGAAGTAAAAACACTCTTTTTGTCGAATGTTTCTCATGAACTTCGTACACCAATTAATGGAATTTTAGGTTTTACAAAAATACTTTCATCAACTAGATTAGATAATGAGCAGAAAGATTTTGTAGAGACTATATCTAAAAGTTCAGAGGAGCTTTTAAGTGTTGTTAACAATATATTGGATGTTGCTCAAACCCAAAGTGGGCAAATTGAGGTAGAGAAGAGCTATTTTAATATTTTTGAGGTCTTTGAGGGTTTTGCACATCTTTATGCTATTGAATCTTCTAAAAAAGATATAGAGTTTCTTTTGTGGATTGACCCAGCACTCTCTTATATATTAGTAGAGAGTGACTCTGAAAAGATTAAACAAGTACTTATGAATCTTATCTCTAATGCTCTTAAATTTACTAAAGCAAAAGGTCAAGTTGTAGTCTCTATTAAAAAAGAGTCTTCTAAAAAAGGCTTAGTAGGTATAAAATTTGAAGTAATAGATACAGGAATAGGAATTAGCGATGAGCAACAAACTAGAGTCTTTTCTGCTTTTACCCAAGCCGATAATTCTAATACACGTGAGTTTTCAGGTGTAGGACTTGGGCTTACTCTTGCTAGTTCATGGGTCAATCTACTGGGTGGAAAGCTAAATTTAGAGAGTCTTGAGGGAAGAGGTACAACTGTTTCATTTACTTTAAATTTATCTAAAAAAGAGATACTTCAAAATGAAATAGTAAAAGGAATAAAAGTAGGACTCTATGCACCTATAGAGTTACAAGTAGAGAAGTCTAATGAATATTTAATAGGTTATCTTTCTAGTATAAGAGGAGTCACTTTAGAGCTATTTGAGAGTTTTGTAGCTTGTAAAGAGGCAGAGCTAGGCTCTTTTGATGTTCTATATCTTCATTATGAACAGATTAACAAAGAAGAACTTCAACGTATTATTGCTCAATATAGTTCAGAAAGACCTCTTATATTGGTAACCAAACTTGAAAATAGATTTAAAATACAAGATATAGCCCCTGCTTTTTCTCAGATTATTTACAAACCTATTACTTTTACAAAAATAAAAAACTCTATTAAAATAGCACGAAAAAATAGAGAGCTACTAGTTACACCTAACCCATTAATTGAGAAAATATTCAATCTAAAAGCATTGGTAGTTGAAGACAATAGAGTCAACCAAAAGATTATTGTACATACATTACAAAACCTAGGGATTAAATCAGAGACAGCAGAAAATGGGAAAGAGGCAATAGGCCTCTTTAAAAAGTCACAGTATGATATTGTCTTTATGGATATTCAAATGCCTATTATGAATGGTGTTGTAGCAACCAAAGAGATTATTAAGTATGAAAAGCTAAATAATTTGACTCATACTCCTATTGTAGCTGTTACTACTAATAGTTTAAAGGGTGATAGAGAGTCATACCTAGAAGCAGGAATGGATGAGTATATTGCTAAACCAATTAATGCTCAGAAGTTTATATCGGTTGTAAAGCAGTTTTACTCAACAGAGTTTGATACAACAAAGATAGCTTCTAAAAACAAAATTATTCTTCTCTATAAAGAGACACCAACCGAAGCTAAAATTATGGCAAATATGTTATCTGATTTGAATTATGGAGTTGAGATTGCTAAAAACAGAGTAGAGTTTTTAGACTTGTTTAACGAGAAAAAGTATGATGCTCTTATTTTAGATAGAACAATTAACGATAGTTTTGAGAGTATGCTAATGGATAAAATATATGAAAAAAAGATAGAGACTCTTCTTTTTATTGACGAAGAGAGTAAAATCTACTCTTCTGATTTAAGTGAGTATATTCATCTACTATACAAATCATCTGATTTTATTTTAGTAGAGGAGGAGATAGAGAAGATGATGAGGAAGAGCTTTTTTTCTAAACAAAACTTAATAAAAACTTAAAATATATTTTACTTATAAAAAATTATCAAGGTCTAAAAACAAAAATATCCAACTCCTTAATAACCTTATAATGCTTATCATTAGCCGTATAAAGAGTCATTCCATGAGTAGCACAAGTTGCACCAATAAGAGCATCGGCTAACTGCATAGAGTGACTTAAAAAATACTCTTCAACATAAAAAAGTGCTTGTGCTGAAATCTCTTCATTCATATATATTGTTTTTACTCTCCACTGTTTCAAGGCTCTTTTTAAAGCTCTTAATTCATCTTTATTTCTCATGCCTTGAACCAACTCCATATAGGTCACAGCAGAGATAGCAAACTCTCCAATGCTATGAATAAGGTCATAAGAATTTTGATTTCCTCTTAGATACCAAATGAGTACATCAGTATCAAGTAGTTTATCATATATCAAAATTACGACCTTTTCTCATATTGCGAACCATTGAGTCAACATCCTCTTCTCTATCTTGCCACATTCCAAAGATGGTATCTGTTTTTTTATCAGAAGAGGGCTGATTGTAGGGAATAAGTTTTGCTTTTGCTTTACCTCTATAAGTGATAAGAATATCTTCGCCTTTGCTCAATACATCAAAAAGCATTGAGATATTAAATCGTAAATCTTTTGCTGTTACTGTCATTTTTTAACCTTTTTAAAGTTTATAGTTAAAGTATAAACTATTTGATGTTAAAAGTTAATTAAGAGTTGAGGAAATATAGATTAAAAATTAATATTATAGTTCAGTAATCTCTTTGTTGCACTTAGCCACAAACTCTCCTTGTATCTTAGCCATAGCAATAGATACACTCTCAATTCTAACAATAATCTCATCAAACAACATCACATTTTCACCTCTAAGATTAACCGTGACCCCCTCAACCTCATCAACAAGCACAGCCTTAGCATTCTCTCCCACCTCAACCACATGAGCTTTAAACTCTTGACCAATGCGTTTCTCTGCCCAACGTGCTAGTTTACGGTCTCTAAAGTCCCATTCTGCTTTGGTAGATTCTCTCTCTAGTTCTGAAACTCTTTGACAGAGTGGCTCAATGTTTCGTAACAAGTACTCATTTTGCTCCTCATCTGCTTTTAAATCAGCCTTAATCAGTCGGTGCAAGATAAGGTCAGAGTAGCGACGAATAGGTGAAGTAAAGTGAGAGTAGTGGCTAAATCCAAGTCCAAAGTGACCCTCATTATTTGCAGAGTAAGAAGCCTGTTTTAAAGATTTAATAATCATGCTATCTACCTCTGGAGCAATACCCATCTTCTCTGCCTCTTTTTGAATAGCTCTAATAAGGGTAGGGGAGTCCTCATAATCTTTTACAAAAAGTCCAATAGTTGCTAAATCTTCAAGCAACTCTTCAAGTTTACTAAGTTGTGGTGGTGTATGGATTCTAAAGATACCATACTCAAAGCGTTTAGCACTTGCTTGGTTAGCTAATAGCATACACTCCTCAATAAGTGAGTGAGAGGGTGTTCCTGTCTCAATGGCTGTGCCTTTTAGCTCATGATTTTTATCTATGCTAAGTTTTATCTCTTCACTTCTAAAGTCAAAACCATTTTTTAAACGTCTCTTTCTAAGGCGTTGAGTAATTTTTTGTAGAGGAAGCAAGTAGTCCAAAATTCTCTTCTCATGCTCTTTTTCAACTTCTGCTCCTTGATTTTCTATAATTTTATCTATCTCATCGTAGTTAAATCGTCGTTTAGAGTGAATAATGGCTTCAAAAAACTCCTCTTTAATTGGCAAAAGAGAGTCTCTATCTAGCTCAATCTTTGCTACAAATGCTAAACGGTCAACATGAGGTTTTAGTGAACAGATGTTCTCACTTAGCTCTCGTGGTAACATCGGAAAAGATTTATGTGGAAAGTAGGTAGTAAATCCACGACGTTTCGCCTCACTATCAATAGGGCTAAAGTACTCCACATAGTGACTCACATCGGCAATGGCAACATAGAGTGTGTAGTTTTTTAAATCAAAGTATATAGCATCATCAAAATCTTTAGCTGTTACAGGGTCAATAGTACAAAAGTCCAAATCGGTTAAATCAACACGAGTAGGGTGTTCACTTTTAGTTACCTCTTGCTCTACCTCTTTGGCTTGGGTAACACAATCTTCATCAAACTCATTAGCACGTTTATAGAGTGCAAGTGAAATTTTTTCATCGACCATTGGCTCACTTAACTCTCCAAAAATCTCTAAAACCTCTTCACTCTCTGAATCTACTTTCATCACTGTTCCAAGTTTAAAAGCTTTTAAGTCCATTCCCTCCATCTTAGCATGAGTTGGAAGCCCTGTTTTTAAGTCAAGTATCTCAAAGACATCCGATTCATTTCGGTTTGTATAGACAATCAGATAAACATGAGCTTTACGAATAACAAGCTGAACCTTAGCCGAAGCACGACCACGACGAGCAATAACTCTCTTTACTACTACATCATCTCCAGGGTTGGCTTCGCCCATATCTTGTGCCTCTACGACTAAATCTTTTTGCTCTTTTGTTTGAGCCTCTACAAATCCTTTCCCTTCTTTGTTTACATAGAGTTGACCTACACGAAAGAGTGATTTGAGCTTCCAAAGTCCATTAACCTCTTCAATAGCTCCTAGTTGTTTTAGGGCTTGAAAGCTATTTTTATCTTCTAATTCTAAATCGGTCTCTTTAAAGCCGTTGATGAGTTGTATTCCAAATGGTGACATAAATTTTATCCTAATTTTCGTAGCTGTGACCATGTCACAGGTTTAAAGGTATTGTAGCTAAGTTTGGGTTATAAAAGTATTTAAATCCATAAAAGTATGATATAATTAGGGAGTCTAATCCCTATTGGAGTTAAATATGTTATCAAAATTAAAATTAGCGTCTAAAAAATTTCTTTATCGTAATAATTTAGAGTATCAACGATATTTTATTAAAGAACAAAAAATTAAACATCGTTTGACTATTATTATAGGTCAAAGAGGAGTGGGGAAGACTACAACTATTGCTCAATATATGGCATTAAATTCTCACTTAGAGTCTCTTTATGTTAGCATGGATAGTTTTTTACTAGGAAAGCTTTCGATGTATGAAATAGCTGAAACCTTTGAGATGGAGGGAGGAAAACTTCTCTGTTTTGATGAGATACACAAATATTCTAACTGGTCACAAGAGCTTAAAACCATTTATGATGAGTTTCCAAATTTACAAGTTGTTGCCTCTGGTAGTTCTGCTTTAGAGATAAACAAAGGAAGTCATGATTTAAGTCGAAGAGCTCATCAACTCAAAA
>JALUKJ010000184.1 GCA_027056615.1 Campylobacteraceae bacterium
CAGTTATTTTTACCAATAACTAAAGATAGTTTTTCTTCTAAATCAAGTTCAAAATCTTTTAAGAGCCTATAGTTTTTTACTTTTATTTTTGTTATTTTCATTTCCTATTTTCCCTTTAGTCAATATGTTATATATTATACAAATTTAGAAAAATAATCAAAACAAAAAAACACTAAATCAAAGCTTTTTCAACAAAAAAGCAATAAAAGTCAAATAACAATCAAAAATCAAAACATAAACCAATATATCATGTTAATGCTATAAACCCCTCACTCCTCCACTCAATATCTCTACTCAAACCATCATAACTATAACTCTCTTCAACCAACCTAAACCCACTATCTAAAAAAATCTCCCCAACAACCCTACCTCTCAAATCTTCAAAAAATCTCTCATCGTTTTCTCTTTGAGTTACAGAGTAAGAGATAATGACCTTTCCACCTACAGCCAAGTAGTTTTTAATATCTTCTCCCCAAACTCTAAGCTCATCTTTTGTCAAGTGCATAATGACAGCTATGCAGACTATTATATCAAACTTGACATCTATTTTTAAATCTAAAATAGGAAGTTTTGCATAGAAAAGCCGTTCTTTAAAGTAGCTATCTTTTTTTAAAGCCTCCACAAAACCTTGAGTGCTATCAACTCCCCAACACTCAGCACCTAAAGCTCTAATATATCGCAAATCACGACCAGAGCCAAAGCCTATATCTAATAACCTGAGTTCGACGGTAAAATTTTAGAAGCAAAGCAAAAAGCCAACTATCTTATGAAACCTATTAAGCGTACCAAGATAGACTATTTTGCAAGAGATATAAATCATCAAAAAAGATACTATCCACTACTTGCACTCAATGAACATCTGTTTATGAGTTTTGCTAAAAATGAGCTAGGTTTAGATGTTACTCTAAATCTCTTATTTTTTCATAAAAACTAATAAAAAAAGAAATAATTATATATTTAAAATAAATTATTTCATTTTTTAGATATAATTATGAAATAGTTTAAAGGATTAGCCCAATGATTGGTAGAAAAAAAGAGTTAATACTTTTAGAAGAGGCTTGTGCAAGAGATAGAAGCTCTCTAATAGCCATCTATGGAAGAAGAAGAATTGGTAAAACCTATTTGGTTAACTATATGTTTAGAGAGTATAAAAAAGATTGTATCTTCTTTGATTTTGTTGGCTCTTCTGACATGGAGAGTAAAAATCAAATTACTAACTTTTTAGATAAAATCTATGAGTGGTTTAGGGTTGAAACTGATAGAAAGATAGAAAATTGGACAGAGGCTTTTTCCTTTTTAAAAAGAGTTCTATTAGAAAAAATGGAGCTATATCAAAATGAAAAAGTTGTGGTTTTTATAGATGAGATTCCTTGGGTAGACAGAAAAAACAGTGCAGGGTTTATTGACGCTTTGGGGCATTTTTGGAATTCATTTGCTGAACCTCGAAAAAACTTTATGGTGATTGTTTGTGGCTCAAATGCCTCTTGGATTATTAAAAATATTATGAAAAATGAAGGGCCTCTTCATAACAGAGTAACCGACCAACTACCTATGATGCCTTTTACTTTAGCTGAGACTAAAGAGTATCTACAAAAGAGTGGTTTTGATTTGGACAATCGTATGGTTCTTGAAGCCTATATGGTATTTGGTGGGGTGGCAAAATATCTCTCTTATTTAAATCCTAAGCTCTCGATTGCCCAAAATGTATCTAAACTATTTTTTAATATCAATGGATTTTTATTTAATGAGTATGAACAGGTGTTTAAGTCTCTGTTTGGGGTAAAGTATAAGCAGTATAGAGATGTGATTGAGGTTTTAGGAAAAAAACGATTGGGCTTAACTTTGAGTGAGATTTGTCTAGCACTCAATATTAAAATAGGTGAGAAGATAAAAAAAACAGTTTTAGAACTTCAACAGTGTGGTTTTATTCAAGGAGTTTCAAAATATGGGCTAAAGTCAACCAATATCAAGTATCGTATCTCTGACTCTTTTTGTACCTTTTATCACTTTTGGGTTAAGCCTTTGAGTAAGAATAGAGTAGCAAATCTACCTGATGACTATTGGGTAGAGATGGTTACTACTCAAAAATATGCTGTTTGGAGTGGGTATAGTTTTGAGTCAATTATATTTTCAAATATAGAACTCTATCTACAAGCTAGAAGTTCAAAAGCTCACTATCAAGGGGTTCACTATTGGGAGTATAGAACCAAAGACAAAAATGAGAGTGGCACACAGATAGATATGGTGGTTGAGTATAAAAATGGTCTTTTTGATATTGTGGAGTGTAAATACTACAGTGATGAGTTTATAATTAACAAAAGTTATGAGAAAAATTTAAGAAATAAGTTAAAGCAGTTTAGAGAGTATGGTTTGTCAAACCAAACAAAAAGTGAGTTAAAACTGGTTATGCTTACATCTTTTGGGTGTAAGAGAAATAGTTATTATCATGGGTTAAATATTGCTGATGATATTGTGTTAGATGATTTAATATAAACTACTTAAAATAGAGTAACCTCACCCATAAACCCAAGACCTCAAAACCTCAACGCTGTCAAAATTTAGTTTATGAAAACAAAATTCGGTGAGTCGGTATTTGTCTCTATGTCTATAAATATGGTTCTTATCTTTTTTTGATTTTTAGTGATGTTGTTTAGATAGATGATTGGGTAGTAGAGTTGTAACAACACAAAATTATCTCGTGCGTTAGCTCCTTGTTTGGCTTCAAAGATAATAATTTCATTTTCATTCTCTAGTACTAAATCTATCTCAATTAAATTTCTCTCATATTAAGAACACAATGTTCAAATAGCACAAAAAGTGAGCTAAAAAAAGCGTCTAAAATACCTTTATGTTCTAAATGCCAAAGCGACACTATAGAGATACGTTATGGAAAATATGGCTACTATTTTAAGTGTCTTAAATGTGATGGTAATACAGCTATTAAATTGACTTGTTCTACGTCTGATTGTAAACCAAAGCTAAAGAAAGATAAGTTGAATTTTTATCAAGTGTGTGATGTTTGTGGTATGAATGAGTTGTTTTTTACAAATCAAGAGATAAAAGAAACTGTTTAGAGTTGGAAGTTTTCTACTCCTCAACACTCTGCACCTAAAGCTCTAATATATCGCAAATCACGACCAGAACCAAAGACTTTATAAGATTTTTGGATATATTGGTTAAAGAGTTTGTATAGAGGAGTAGGTTTTGGTTTTTGAGCGTTTTACATTAGACTTCTTGCAAAACTCTATATTTTGTAGATATTGTTTAGTGTGCATTAGATTTTGTTAAATAGACTCGAAGTCCTAGCCTTAGCTAGATCAAGAGGATATTTAATAAAAGATGATGTGTAATAGACAATATATACATTTATAGAGTTTTGCAAGAAGTCTATTATACCCATAGCATGAAAATTATTAAAATACTCACTCTAAAACCCATACAACCCACGAACTTGCAAAACATGCTCTTTTAAAATAGAGGGTTCCATAACCTTAGCAAAGGTGTAACTAGACATTAGCCGAATATTTTTTTTAAAGTAGTAGTTAAAAGCTAAAGTCAAATCAACCTCCTCTCTTGGACGATGTTTTTTATCTTCCAATCTAATTTTACCTGCTCTAAAAGCAACCTCTAAAGCGTGTTTTTTAATCTTGGTT
>JALUKJ010000185.1 GCA_027056615.1 Campylobacteraceae bacterium
ATAACCCCTTTAGAGTAGTGAAAAATTCTCTCTCTTGGCTTCTGCTCTATTAGTTTTATTTTTAACTCTCCTTTATATTTTTTGCCAAATAGAGCCTCATATTTTTCTATGGCATTTCGGTGAATACTCTCTTGAAACTTTGCAGTTTTTGGTTCAAGATATATCTTTCTTTTACCATTGTTTCCATCTTTAATAGCCACAGTTACAAATCCCCCTACTCTCATGGGTGACTTAATCTTACTATTTCTCTCAAGAATAGAGACAGAAGTATTGGTTAGATGTATTTCGCCTAATTTTAGAGAGTTCATTAACATATATTGAGCTAACTTCTTCTCATTTTCTGGATTTAGGGCAACATATTTAGCATGGATTTCATTGTCTATATAAGCAATTTTGAAATTCATCGACTTAAACACTTTGCCGTTTGGGTGTTTGTAGCCATCGTGTTCTTTATCATCTAATGCTGTATAGATGTACGATTGAAAAAGCTTTGATAGCACTCTTCTGATTTTTAGATTTTTTGTTGGTAATTTGGTTTTTATACTTAACATGGGAGTATTATAGCATTAAAGAGAGACAGAAGATGTCTTTTTTGAGGCGTTTTTAACTTTTACATCTTATGGGTATAATTACACTTTTTAAGGAACAAAAACTAATGGATTTTAAAATAGACAATACCGACGGTAAAGCAAGAGCATGTACCATCAAAACAGCTCACTCAACCATACAAACACCTGTTTTTATGCCTGTAGGAACAGTAGGAGCTGTAAAAGCACTTGACGCTACCGATTTAGCAACCTTTATAGAACCTCAAATTATCTTGGGAAATACCTATCATCTTTACTTACGACCTGGGGATAATGTGGTTAAGAAAATGGGAAAACTCCATGGCTTTACTAAGTACCCAAAGAGCTTTTTAACTGACTCTGGTGGATTTCAAGCATTCTCTCTTTCAGATAATGTCAAGATTGATGAGGGAGGTATTACCTTTAGAAGTCATATTGATGGAAGTAAACACTACTTTACTCCTAAAAAGGTACTTGATATTCAGTACAATTTAGGCTCTGACATTATGATGATACTCGATGACCTTGTTGCTCTACCTGCTACACAAGAGCGAATAAAAGCAAGTATTGAACGTACCACACGTTGGGCAGAGGAGTCCATTGAGTACCATCGTGCTAATCAAGCTGAGGGAAAAGGGCTAGAGCAAAATATTTTTGCTATTATCCAAGGAGGAACAGACAAAGCCTTTAGAGAGAAATCTGCTAGAGAACTTTGTGCTTTGGACTATGATGGTTTTGCTATTGGGGGGTTAAGTGTTGGTGAAGTTAACCAAGATATGTACGACACTGTAGAGTGGACAACGCAGTTTATGCCAACCGATAAACCTCGTTATCTTATGGGGGTAGGAACACCTGAAGATTTGGTAGAAAATGTAGAGCGTGGGGTAGATATGTTTGACTGTGTTATGCCAACACGAAATGCACGAAATGGAACGCTCTTTACTTCGTATGGAAAAGTAAACATTAAAGCTTCAAGATTTAAAGAGGACGAGCGACCATTAGACCCTGAATGTGGATGTATGGTATGTAAAACCTACTCAAGAGCTTACTTGTGTCATCTCTATCGTGCTAAAGAGATTACATACTACAGATTAGGAACTATTCATAATCTCTACTACTATCTCAACTTAATGAAAGAGATGAGAGAGGCTATTTTAAACAACTCATTTAGTGAGTTTAAAAAAGAGTTTTATGCTAAAAGGATGCGATAGCAATCGCACCCTACGCTACCATCATTGGTTGAGGATTATAGTTTCTTATAAACTCAGCTAAATCTCTAACTGTTTTACAACCATTCTCAATCGCTATTTTTAATATGTTACCGTCAAAGTTTTTCATTGTGACATCCTTATATTAAAATTAAATAAATTAGTATATTTAATTATTTAATTTATTATAATACAAAGTTGCCTAATTAAAACTTAATTATAAATAAATTTATATTTTTAATTTATATTATTAATAAAGAAATTATATTTTGTTCTATATTGTTATCTCTTTAATATCTGCAATCTCTCTAAACGACTTATAGATAGACCCAATAGTCTTTTTACGGTTATTTTTTAAAGCTTCATCTTCAGCATTTACTAAAACATCATCAAAGTAGTTATCTAATTTTGGTTTAAGAGCAAACATCGCAGATAGCTTCTCTTCATAAGAGTTATAATCTTTAGCCATAGTTGAAAGATAATCAGCATACAACTCACCCTCAATAGGCTCAACAAAGAGTGACTCATCTACCTTTAACTCATTATCTAAATTAACCTCTTTAGAGATATTTGCAACACGTTTAAAGGTTGAGAACTGCTCTTTAAAGTCATCTGTAGAGACAATACTATTTAATGCCGATACCTTTTTAGCAATCTCATTTACATCTTGCTCACCAGACTCTAAAACAGCACCAATAACCGATGGATTAGCGTCTAATGACTTTTTAATACGCTCAACTATAAATGAGATGAGTTTTTCAATATCATAATCAGCATAAAGCTCATTTAACATCTCTATAATCTCTTTGGTTTTAAATGGTAAGTTGTACTCAATAACAATTCTAACAATCCCATTAACAGCACGACGCAAAGCAAAAGGGTCTTTTGAACCTGTAGGAATCTTCCCAACTGAAAAGAGTCCAATAAGTGTGTCAAGCTTAATAGCCATAGCAACAATAGCAGAGAAAGTTGAAGATGGAAGCTCTGCACCCTCACCAAGAGGAAAATACTGCTCTTTAATAGCTTGGTAAACCACCTCATCTTTACCTAATGCTTTAGCGTAGTAGTACCCCATAAGCCCTTGAAGCTCTGTAAACTCATAAACCATTTCAGAGGTAAGGTCGGCTTTAGCTAAAGAGATAGCCTCACTCATAAGCTCTCTTAGCTCCTCTTCACTCTTGCCTGTCTCTTTTTTGACCTGTACCATATAGAGTTCAAGTAGTTTAGAGGCTATCTTTGTTTCACGCTCAATTTTATCAGTTAAAGAACCTAGTCCATCCATAAATGTAATTTTTTCTAACCCATCAGTTAGAAGTCCACGTTTTAAATCGTTTTTATAAAAGAAGAGTCCATCTGCTAGACGTGGTTTTAAAACTCTCTCATTTCCTTCTACAACTTTACTATAATCATCGGTAACAGCATTAGATACTACAATAAACTTATTAGAGAGTTTTTCATTTTCAAACACAGGAAAATAACGTTGATGTTCTTTCATAGAGGCAATAATCGCTTCAGGTGGCAACTCTAAAAAGAGTTCATCAAAAGTTCCCAAAAGAGCCTTTGGATTTTCAGTAATAGCAACAACCTCATCTAAAAGAGCTTTATCTCTCTCTATTGAGATATTATTCTCTTGCTCCAATGCTTTAAACTCTGCTAAGATTTTAGACTCTCTATCGTTAGGATAGAGCATTACTTTACCCTCTGATAAGATGGTATCGTACTCACATGCATTAGCTACCTCTACAGCATCAAAATTAACCATTCTATGCACATAAGTTTTACTATCTGATTTTACACCAAAGAGTTCAACATTGACTACCTCATTTTGTAGGCGAACTTGTAGCCAACGAATAGGACGTATAAACTCATCTTTTCGACTTCCCCAACGCATCATCTTTCCAAATGCCATTGAGCCTAACCACTTCTCCAACATCTCTTGAAGAAGCGTAATAGTCTCTGCACCTTTTTGCTCTTGTTTAAAGTAGAGGCACTCTTTACCTTTGTTCTCTACACGCCCAAGCTCTTCAAAGCTAACACCACACTTACGAGCAAACCCCTCACCTGCTTTTGTAACTTCACCATCACGAACAGCAACCATCATTGGTGGACCCACAAGTTCAATGGTTTTATCTGCTTGTGTTAAGGGCATTGCCTCATGTCTAAGTACCAAACGTCGTGGTGTATATATAAACTCAAAATCACTCTCTAAACGGTACTCTACAAGTAGCTCTTTCCATGATTTTTCAATATTTTTTACAATTTTAAGCAGTGGTATAGCAGGTAGTTCTTCTACACCTATTTCTATTAGAAGTGGTTTTGTCATAATCTTTTATGTCCTAATCTATTTATTGACGCGATTTTATCTAAAAGTTGATAAATGAGTGGTTATAAGCTAAAATATCAAAAAACTTTAAAGAGACTAAAAAATGAGCCAACAACCAAAAACTATCTATCTAAAAGATTATAAAGCACCTGCTTTTAAAGTAAAAAATATTCACCTTACTTTTGAACTTTTTGAAGAGCATACTCTTGTGACTAATATAATGAACATTACTAAACTAGAGAAAGAGAACAATTTAGCTCTTAATAGTATTGACCTTGAACTAGAAGCTATTTTTATAAATGATGAAGAGGTAAATAATTATAACTATGAAGATGAGTTACTTACCATTAAGGATGTACCTCAAAACTTTACACTAAAAATTATAAATAGAATCTACCCTCAAAACAATACTGAACTAGAGGGACTCTATAAATCAGGAGGGATTTTTTGTACCCAAAATGAGCCAGAGGGATTTAGACGGATTACTCCTTATTTAGATAGACCAGATGCTATGTCGGTTTTTACTACAACAGTCATTGCAGATAAGAAAAGCTACCCTATTTTACTAAGTAACGGTAACCCACAAAAAGAGCTTTTTAAAGAGTTAGAAGATGGAAGACACACTCTAACTTGGCATGACCCACACCCAAAACCTAGCTATCTTTTTGCTTTGGTAGCTGGAGATTTAGGTTACATAACTGATAGTTTTAATATTATGTCAGGAAAAGATGTAGAGTTAAATATCTACTGTGATTTAGGCAATGAGTCCAAGTGTTATCATGCTATGAAATCTCTAAAAGAGGCAATGGTTTGGGACGAAGAGGAGTATGGACGTGAGTATGATTTAGATATTTTTAATATTGTAGCTGTTGAGAGTTTCAATATGGGAGCTATGGAGAATAAAGGGTTAAATATATTTAATGACCAAGCTGTTCTAGCAGATGAGAACATTGCAACTGATAGTAACTTTATGAGTATTCAAAGTATTGTAGCTCATGAGTACTTTCATAACTGGACAGGAAATCGAATTACTTGTAAAAACTGGTTTCAACTTACTCTTAAAGAGGGGTTAACAGTCTTTAGAGACCAATGTTTCTCTGCTGATTTAAACTCAAAAGAGGTACAACGGATTAAAGATGTTCAAGCTCTTAGAAATTTTCAATTTAGTGAAGACGCTTCCCCTACTGCTCATCCTATTCAGCCAAAAGAATATATCTCTATGAATAACTTCTACACATCTACTGTCTATGAAAAAGGTGCAGAGGTTATTCGTATGATTCACACACTTATAGGTGAAAAAGCCTTTAGAAAGGCTATGGATTTATATTTTGAGACCTTTGATGGTCAAGCAGTAACTACCCAAGACTTTTTATGGGCAATGCAAGAGGATTCAGGGCATGACCTTACTCAATTTAAACTTTGGTATAACCAATTAGGTACACCTACGATTAGAGTCAAAGAGCATTTTAACAATGGTATCTTTAGTGTTGAAATTGAGCAAATAGTTCCAAATGATTTAGATGGGAATGAACAGAAACCATACTACTTCCCTTTAAAGATTGGACTTATTGATAAAGATGGCGTTGAAATTTTAGAACAGATGATTATAGTATCTCAAAAACAAGAAATATTTAGCTTTGAGAATCTAAAAGAGCAACTCTACCTCTCTGTTAACCGTGATTTTTCAGCACCTATTATAGTTGAGAAAGAGAACTCAAACTACCCCTTTGCACTAAAATATGATAGTAATGCTTTTGCAAAATTTGACGCTATGCAGAGTTTTGCAGTAGAGAGTTTAGAGGCACTTATAAGAGGTGAAGAGCTAAATCTTAAGTTTGTAGAAAGCTATGGTTATCTTTTAGAAATTGACCTTGATTTGGCTTATAAAGCTCTAATTTTAGGGCTTCCATCTATTTCAACTTTGGTACAATATCAAGAGATTATTGACTTTGACGAGATTCTTTTAGCTATAAACAAAGTAAAACAGAACCTAGCAACAAGCCATAGAGAAAAGCTATTAGAACTCTACCATCAAAATAACGATTTAACATTAGGAACAAAGGCTAAAAATATAGCCAAACGTTCTCTAAAAAATAGATGTTTAACACTACTCTCAAGTTTAGAAGATAAAGATATTGTATCGTTAGCAAAAGAGCAGTACAAAAAGACAAACTCCATGAGTGACAAAATGGTGGCATTGAGCATTATTGAAAATTCAACAAAATACCATAGCCAAAGTGAGTTAGACCACTTCTATCAAACTTATAAATCTGAACATTTAGTGATGGATAAATATCTATCTTTGTTAGCAGGTTCTAAACGAGATGGTGTTTTAGAGCGTGTTAAAGAGCTTGAAAATAGTGAACTTTATGATAAAACAGTTCCAAATATGGTTAGAGCTTTAATAGGTGGATTTACAGCCAATACAAAATATTTCCATGCCAAAGATGGCTCAGGCTATAAGTTCCTAGCCGACAAGCTCATTGAAATAGACAAAATAAATGCTCAAATGGCTTCACGTTTAGCAGGGTCTTTTAAGCTTTATAAGAAGATGAATAAGAAATCTAAAGAGCTTATGAGAATAGAATTAAAAAGAGTAATAAGTCAAGAGAAAATTTCTAGTAATCTTTATGAAATTGTATCTAAAATAATTAGTGTAGATAAGGAGTAAATACTTAAGAGAGAAAATTCTCTCTCTTAAAATAATTTCAAAATAATTTTTAAAAGAGTATAATAAATTATAAATTTTTCTTAGGATTAAAAATGATAAAAACTTATTCAAAACTTATACTACTCTCTTCTCTACTATCCCCACTACTTTTAGCTCACAGCCCACAAACAAAAAAAGTAGTTAAAACAGAACCTGCTTTTCAAACAGTATGGAAAAAGGTTTATGGTGGAAAAGATGATGACATAGCAAATGGTGTTGTAATGCTTGAAAATGGAGATGTTGCCATTGTAGGTGAGTGTAAATCATTTGGTGCCAAGCGTTCTGATATATGTGTAACACGCCTAAATAAAAATGGTGAAATCTACTGGAGAAAGATGCTTGGAGGAAAAAAGGAAGATAGAGGAGTTGCTATATCTCGTGCTAAAGATGGAAACCTACTTATTTTAGGTTCTGGAAAATCTTTTAAAAAAAGTAATGGTCGTGACCTATATATTGCAAAACTCTCACTTGATGGAAAAGTCATTTGGCAAAAATCTTTTGGAGGAGATAGAGATGAGTTTGCAGGGGGCATAGCAGGAACTAATGATGGTGGAGTTCTAGCTGTTGGAAGTACCGAGTCTTTCTCAAAAAAAGGTTATAGAGACATATATATTGTCCGTTTAGATAAAAATGGAAATGAGGTCTCTATTAAAACTATTGGTGGAAAAAGAAATGACACAGCTAATGCACTTACAAGAACAACTGATGGTAACTTTGTAATGGTAGGTTCACGAGAACTTAAACACTCAGGAGATGCTGACTTTTTCATTATGAAACTCAACCAAAAAGGTCAAAAGATTTGGGCAAGAACTTTAGGTCAAAAGCAAAATGATGTTCTACTCTCTGTTACACCAACACCAACAGGTGGTATTGTTACTACAGGTAAAACACGCTCTTACAACTCTGAACAGACAGACTTAGCCGTTATGAACTTTAACAAAAATGGTAAACTTATTTGGTTTAAAATTTATGGCTTTAAATACTATGATGAAGGAACAGCTATTACCATGACTAAAGATGGTGGCTATGTTATAGCAGGAAAAACCAACTCTATGGGTAAAGGTGACTTTGATGTATATGTTTTAGCCTTATCGGGTAAAGGTAAACTCTTATGGTCAAAACTCTATGGTGATACAAATAAAGATATTGCCCATGGTATAACACGTACTAGTGATGGTAAAGTAGTTATTGTAGGAGAGAGTGATAGCTATAGTCGTTCTAAAAACTTCTATATGATAAAATTGAAGTAGACTCTAAACAAATCATGATATACTCACATTTCAAATAAACTTAAAAAGGTATATCATGAGTGATAAGATAACAAAAATAGATGAGATAAATTTAGCAGGAACAAAAGGCAAAATAATGGTAACTACTATTAAAGAGCCTTATGGTTCAAATAGTGAAAGTGTTGCAAGTATTGGCATTAGCCTAAAAGCAGATGCAACTGAACCTGAGTGGAAAGTCCATATTCCAAAAGCCAATATTGAACAAGTGATTGAAGCGCTACAAAAAGCTCAAAAAGAACTTTAAACATTTGGACAAGGATTCTCCTTGTCCAAAACTTCTCTATTTAAAAATGTGTTTACAATCGTTTTTAATAGCTCTTGGTATCATAGCAATAGTCATAAATCCTTCAATTTTAAGTTCAGGATACATCAATGCTAAGTAATATTTAGGGTCAAGTATTTTTGCTTCTCCATCTTCTATTAGCACTGGGTAAGGTAACATACCTGCATTGTTTGTACCAATTCTTTTAGGAAATACATTTGCTTTCTTACCTAGTTTCACACCAATAAGTGTTGAACCGTTTGGAAGGTCTAATACAAAAGCAACACTCTTATTTTTTACTGCTTTACTTTTTAAATCTTTACCTGAAGCAACTACCATCTGGTCACCAAAATGTGGCATACCTTTCATAAAAGTGTAGTTTGGCAGAGTTTGAAACTTTAACTTGTCTAGTGAATTTTTAGCACTTTTAAATTCACTATCTAAAGCTTTTAAAACTTTTTTAGCCTCTTTTTCTTTAAACTCATCTTGTAGAAATGCTTTCGATAAGTATAGAGGATTAGTAATGCTTATCTGTTTGTTTTTTGGGTCTATAAGTAGACGTAGTGTTGCTAAGTAACCTTTTCCTTTTTTAGAAGCCATCTTTTTTAATGTATCGTTAGTAAAGACAATAGAAATAAGCTCTCCACTCTTATCAAGTGGTGTAGTTGCTACAATCTTAAAACCTGCTTTTTTAAGTTTTGCTTTTGCTTTTTCTACATCCATTAAATCAGCTCTTAAATAAGCAGAGATACGTCCTTTATCAACATCACCTACCATCTTTTTTGAGTGAGAGAGAGAAGCTCCTTTACCACCCTTAGCATAACGCTCTGCGCTAGTAAGATAGTTTGGTGGTACTCTCTTTGAAAACTTAATACCTCTATCAATATTGACAAGCTCTTTTGACTTATTGTAGTGTACCTCTACTTTAGGAATAGCAGTAGTCACTTTTGGAACTTTAGGTATCTTAATCTCAACCACGTTAGAAGTGTTTGAGTCAGCAAAAATGCTACTTGGGAAAAATAACGATATTGTAGAAAGCAATAAAACTCTTTTCATAAATAACTCCTCTTTTATATTGTAAAATTTATATTAATAATAACATTTTTTTATCTTTAAAAATATTTTGATTGAATAAAATTGGAAAAAGAGAAGAGAAAAGCTACTAAAGGTGACCACCTTTAGTAGTAATTTGAGGAAGAAGAGCTTAAAAGACTATTTAGTGTCTTTAGCAGTATCAGATGCCTCTGTTGTAGCTGTTTTAGTTGTATCTGTTGCATCATCTGAAATAGTTTTTACATTTGTTGTTGCATCTGTTGAAGCTGTTTTCGCTGTATCTGTTGCATCATTAGAAACTGTTTTTACTGAAGATGTAGCATCATTTGATACTGTTGATACATTTTTAGTTGTATCTGATGAAACTGATTTTGTTGCATCATTTACATCTTTAGATACAGAAATTGCTGAATCTTTAATATCTTTTGAAGCAATTGTTGTTGAGTCTTTAAGGTCTTTAGTAGTATTTGTTACAGAGTCTTTTGTATCTTCTGCTAATTCTACTGTTGAATCTCTTGTATCTTTAGATGTTGAAACTTCTGCTGTTTTTAAATCATCAGATACTTTTACTGATGAATCTTTTACATCTGAACTTACATTTGTAACAGTTCTCTCTGCTGATTTTGATGTCTCTACTGCTCCATCTTTTAGTGAAGCAACTGAATCTTTCATATCTTTACTCATAGAAGTTGAAGCCTCTTTCATATCTTTAAACATATCTCCAAAAGAGAAATCAGCCGAGGCAGTAGTTAGCATTGCTGCAGTAATTGCAGAGATGAGTGTAAGTTTTTTCATAATAAATCCTTATGTTATGTATTTGTTTTAATAAAAAAATTATATCTTTTTATCTATTTTGAATAACTTAAAATTAATAATTTAAATAATTAATTATTTTGTATCTTTTGCAGTATCACTAGCTTCTTTAGTTGCTTTATCTGTAGCATCATTAGCATCATCTGAAATTGTTTTTACATTTGCTGTTGCATCTGTTGAAGCTTTTTTAGCTGTATCAGAAGCATCTGTTGTTGCTGTTTTAGCTGTGTCTGTTGCATTGTCAGAAACATTTTTAACTGATGTAGTTACATCTGTAGAAACTTTTGAAGCAGAACTATTTAAGTCAGAAGATACTGTTTTTGTAGAATCTTTTACATCATTAGAAACTGTTTTTACATTTGTTGTTGCATCAGTAGAGATTTTTTTAACACTATCTGTAGCATCATCTGAAAGTTCTGTAGCTGAATCTTTCATATCTTTTGTTGCTATTGTTGCTGAATCTTTAAGGTCAGTTGTTGTTGATTTGACAGAATCTTTTGTATCATCAGCTAATTCTGTTGCACTATCAGAAGCATTTTTAGTAGTATTTACTTCTGCTGTCTTAACATCATCAGAAACTTTTACTGAAGTATCTTTTACATCTGAACTTACATTAGTAACTGTTCTTTCAGTAGACTTTGTAGTCTCAACGACACCATCTTTTAGAGAAGAGATTGAATCTTTAAAGTCTTTACTTGTTGAAGTAGCAACCTCTTTCATATCTTTAAACATATCTCCAAAAGAGAAATCAGCCGAAGCTGTTGTTATCATTGCAGCAGTAATAGCAGAAAGTAGAGTTAATTTTTTCATCATAAATCCTTAGAGTTTTAAATTTGTGACATTCTACTGTCACATTTATTTAAAATAACTTAAAGCTATCTGATTCATTAT
>JALUKJ010000186.1 GCA_027056615.1 Campylobacteraceae bacterium
GTTAGGGTTAGAAGGAGTAATACTTGGAACACTCTTTGCAGGTATTTTTAAAACATATATTTATACGCTATTTTCAGAAAAGTTCTATTGTTTTAATTATAGTTTTAAGTTAATTATTTTGATAAGTCTATTTAGTGTAAGTCTATTTATTTTAACAGAAAAAGGAGTTTTTTAATGTGTGGAATATGTGGTTATATATCTGAAAAAAAGATTAATATAGAAGAGATGAATCGTGTAATTGCTCATCGTGGTCCAGATAATCAAGCATTTTTTCAAAATAATAATTTTGGTTTAGGACATACGCGTTTATCTATTTTAGATTTAAGTGATGAATCAAATCAACCCATGACAAGCAGAAGTGGTAGATATATTCTTGTTTATAATGGGGAAATATATAACTTTATGGAGTTAAAAAAAGAGCTTCAAGCATTGAATGTTACCTTTGAAAAGGAGTCCGATACTGAAGTTGTTTTAGAGGGATTTGAGTTTTGGGGGGTTGAGCTTTTTGAAAAGTTAAATGGTATGTTTGCATTTTCAATTTACGATAATAAGTCTAACAAAATGTATATTGTACGAGATAGATTTGGTGTAAAACCACTCTATTATTATAGTGCTAATAATGATTTTATTTTTGCCTCCGAGATTAAATCTCTACTTGCATCCAATAGAATAGAAAAAAAAATAGATTATCAAGGTTTATATGAATATTTACATTTTGCTACAACATTAGGTAAAACTACTTTTTATAAAAATATTAAAAAGCTTGAACCTGGTTATTATGTTGAATATGATTTAAATAGAAAAAGTTTTAAAATAGAACCATATAGATTAAATTATGAAGTTATTATGTCTAAAGACTCTTTGAAAGATGCAATAGAAAAGACAAGAGAACTTTTTGAAACCTCCGTAAAAAGACAATTGGTCTCCGATGTACCTATTGGAATTTTTTTAAGTGGAGGAATTGACTCTACAGCTATTACTGCTTATGCTACAAAACACTATAAAGGAAAAGTAAAAACTTTTTCAGCAGGATTCGATTTTGATAATGGGGATAATGAGTTAGAAAATGCTAAATTTATTGCAGAGCATTTCGGTACAGAACATCATGAACTGCATATAAAAGGCGATAATATTATTGATATTTTAGAAGATGTCAATTATCATTTTGACCAACCTTTTGGAGATGCAGCAAACATACCTCTTTATCTTATGAGTAAAGCACTAAAAGGAAAAGAGAAAGTAGTACTTCAGGGAGATGGAGGAGATGAACTTTTTGCAGGGTATCATAGATATCAACGATTGCATAATTACAAAACATATAAGTTTATTTCCAAATTTTTCTATTTATTTAAGAATATTATTCCTAAAGATAGCTCAAAATATAAAGGGCTAAGATTTCTATTTGCTTTAAATCAAAATGACCCAAGTAAAGAGTTAGCCTATATACTCTCTCAAGAGATGTTTGATGAAAACCCTGCTGACTACTTTAGTAAAGAGGTAAAAAGAGAACTACAAGTTGTTAATCCATTTTTACGTTATCAATACTTTTATAATAAATTTAAAAAACATGACCATGTAAATAGAGCATTATATACAGATATGAATATTATTTTACCCGATTTATATTTTGAAAAGGTAGACCGAGCAACAATGGCAAATAGCCTAGAAGTGAGAGTTCCTTTTTTAGATAATGAGTTAGTTAATTATGCCATGAGTCTACCCTCTAAATATAAAGTAAGAGGTAAAGAGAAGAAATATCTTTTGAAAAAAGCATTTAAAGGCGTTGTCCCAGATAAGATTCTATTTGGTCCTAAAAAAGGGTTTGGTGTACCTTTTCAATATTGGTTACGTACCTCTATGAAAGATTTTATGCTAAATACAATTCGTGAATCAGAACTCTATAATAGTAAAATTGAAGCGTTAATGCAAGAGCATATTTCCAATAAAAAAGATAATGGTTATATTTTATGGAAACTATTAAATCTTAGCCTATGGCTTAAAAAATCTGGTATATCCCTATAAATAGGTTAGTTAATTATGTTGAAAACGATTAATACAGTATATATATTTGCTTCACTATTTTTATATTTCGCACTCTCTTACAAAATCTCTGGAGAGTATATATTAATAAATATATTGGCCATTTTTAGTTTTATTTGTTACTTTGGTATATTAGAGTTAAATCGAATCGCAAATAGTAAATCGGATACTTACCGTTCTTTAACAATACAGGTATTTGTGTATACATCTGTTTTTATCTTTTTAGAGAACAGTATCTCTTATTTTTATACAGGTAACTTTTTTGTTTTTAGCACCTCTGATGCTACCTTTTATCATGATAGTGTTATGGAAATTATTGATATGCCATTTTTAGATGGTATAAAACACTACTTAACCTATATGAGTTTTGATGATTTAGGAATGATATTAATTTTATATCCTCTATCGCTTATATCTGATTCTAATTTAATATTGAATTTGTTTTATATATTTGTTGGTGTTATAACTGCTCTAAGTCTTTTTAGTTTAAGTCAGCAGTTTATGTCAAAAGAATATGCGTTCTTAACTGCATTATCCTTTTCTATTTCATCATTTATTCTCTTTTTTCACGCTTCAGGATTAAAAGAAAGTTTTATGATTATGTTAATTATTTTAGCTTTTGATTTTTACTATAGATTTATGAATAATAAAAAAATAGTAAATTTGCTAGGAAGTTTACTGTTTATAGGGATGATTATGCTGTTTAGACCAGCTATATCAGGAATGATTATTATATCAATCGCTTTGGGGCTACTTTTTTCTAGTAAAGGAGGCATCGGTGTAAAAGTTATCTTTTTGTTAATTTTTTTCTCTTTAGCATTTATGAGTCAGTCAATTCTTACAGTAATTCAAGACTATACCACAGGTGGGATAGATACACTTATAGAGGCAAGAGAAGTACAAGGTTCTATCATAGGAGGACTCTCTTTTACCTATATTGTTAATGTCTTGTCTCAAGCTATTGGACCTTTTCCAACTATTATATCATCTAAAAAAATTTTAACTATGTTTTATGCTCCAAGTCTTATCTATAGAATTCTATTATCTTTTCCTTTTTGGTTTGCTATTTTTTATATTTATAAAGATAAACGGTATAAATTATATCCTTTGACACTCTTTATAGGACTAGAGATGTTAGCATTAATATTTTTAATAGATGGACTCGAACTTAGAAAAGCTATGCCTCACATACCTATTGTATTTATTATATCATTTTGGTTTATGGACCAATATGATAGAAAAATTATTAGGTTAAAAAAAATAAAAAGATTTAAACAGTTTTTTCAATTTTCAATATTCATATTAGTATTGTTGATTTTTTACTGGAATTTTAGATAAAAGGATAATATAATGAAAGTACTATTTGTTAGTAGTGGTAATACCAAAAATGGTATTAGCCCAATTATCAAAAATCAAGGAGAATCACTTAACCCATTTAATATTGATATAATCTATTTTACTATTAAAGGGAAGGGTATAAAAGGCTACCTTAACTCAATTTCTAAATTAAGAAAGCATCTAAAAAATAACTCTTATGATATTATACATGCTCATTATTGGTTATCTGCTCTAGTTGTATCTTTAGCAGGAGGCAGAAATATTGTAGCCTCACTTATGGGAGATGATGTCAAAACAAAAAAATGGTATATTTGGATTATATATATATTTAACTATTTTTCTTGGTCAGCTATTATTGTAAAATCAAAAGATATGTATATCTCATTAGGACTAAAAAAAGATACATATATAGTTCCCAATGGTATAGATATAGATAGATTTAGACCAATTCCCAGAGAAATAGCGTTAGAGAGAGTGGGCTGGAGTAGTGAAAAAAAACATATTCTTTTTACCTCAGACCCGAATAGAGTAGAGAAAAATTTTAAACTTGCCAAAGATGCTTTTGACTATGTTGGAGATAAAAATTTAGAGCTACATTTTCTAAAAGATATACCAAATAATGAGATTCCATATTACTATAATGCTTCATCTGTAGTTGTTCTTTCAAGTCTTTGGGAGGGTAGTCCCAATGCGATTAAAGAGAGTATGGCTTGTAATATACCTATTGTATCTACCAATGTAGGTGATGTAGAAGATGTTCTCTCTAAAACAGATGGGTGCTATATCTCTAGTTTTGACCATAAAGAGTTTGCATCTAACATAAAAAAAGCACTAATTTTTGGAAAAAGAACGACTGGTCAAGAAGATATAGCACATTTAAAATCAGAATTAATTGCTAAAAAAATAGTTGATATATACAATAATATAAAAGGAAAATAATGTGTGGAATTGTAGGAAAAATAAATTTTAATAATGATTTAATAGATAAAAATTCTCTATATAAAATGATGAAAAAAATAAAACATCGTGGTCCAGATGATGAGGGTGTTTTTATAGATAAAAATATTGGTTTAGGTTTTGTTCGGTTAAGCATTATTGATTTATCTCTAGCAGGACATCAGCCTATGCTCAGTGATGATAGTAGATATGTCATTATTTTTAATGGAGAGGTTTATAATTATATAGAATTAAGAGAAGAGCTAAAAGCTAAAGGTTACAGCTTTAAAAGTGATAGTGATACAGAGGTAGTATTAAAGTCGTATCAAGAGTGGGGAGATAAATGTCTTCATAAGTTTAATGGTATGTGGGCATTTGTTATTTATGACCAAATCACTAAAAAGATTTTTGGTGCAAGAGATAGGTTTGGAGTTAAGCCTTTTTATTATTATAAAGACAATAACTCATTTATATTTGCTTCCGAAATTAAAGCTATTAAGGAAGTGCTAACTAATTCACTCTCTATCAATGACAAAACTCTGTTTAATTATCTCTCATTTAACAGAACTGATTATGACAATACAACCTTTTATAATGAAATCCATAAAATTCCACATGGACACTGCTTTACAATTTCAAAAGATAAAAAATTTAAACTAAAAAAATGGTATGACTTAAAGAGTAACTGCAATAAAGAGCCTATAAATGCTGATAGATATCGTGAGCTATTTACTTCTGCTATTAAATTACGAATGCGTTCTGATGTTCCTGTTGGAGTTTGCTTAAGTGGTGGGCTGGACTCTTCTAGTATTATAACAATTATCTCTAAAAAGCTTAATGTTAAAGATATAAAAAGTTTCTCTGCTGTTTATGAAAAAGGTCAAAAAGGTGACGAGAGTAATTTTATAGATGAGATGAAACCTTATTTAAATAACATGACATATATTACACCTACTGCTAAGTCACTCTATAACGATATAGAAGATATGATTAATTCGCTAGATGAACCTGTACCTACAACTAGCATTTATGCACAATATAGTGTTATGAAACTAGCAAAAGAACATGCCGTAGTTACACTTGATGGTCAAGGTGCAGATGAACAGTTAGCAGGGTATCACTATTTTTATGGATTTTATTTTAAAGAGTTATTAACTCGCTTCTCTTTTATAAGATTCTTTTCTGAAATATTTTATTATATACAAAAACATAAATCACTCTATGGAATCAAGACCCTTTTATTTTTTCTATTACCAGAAAAATTAAAAATCAAGTTAAGAGTAAACAAAAACTCTTATCTCCAAAGTGAATTTTATAGACAACATGGTGGTAATGGTAATGTTATTTCCCATGGACTCTATGGCTCAAAAAATTTAAAAGAGTCACTTCTTAACCATTTTGAATATAAGCTTGAACATCTTTTAAAATGGTCTGATTTAAACTCTATGAAGTTTTCAATTGAATCTCGTGTCCCTTTTCTTGATTATAGGTTGGTAGAGCAAACGCTCTCTCAACCAAATGATAGTTACATAAAACAAGGGCTAACAAAATATATTTTAAGAGAATCAATGAAGTCTCTTCTTCCTAAAAAAATTCGATTAAGATACGATAAGATGGGTTTTGAAACACCAGAAGATGAGTGGTTTCGAGAGCCTTTTTTTAAAGAAAAAATTGAAAATATTTTAAACAACCCAAGTAGTAAATTTCAAAAATATATTGATGTGGAGGTTGCAAAAAATATGTATAGTGACCACCTCAATAAAAAATTAAACTGTTCTAAAGAGATTTGGAAATGGATAAATTTAGATTTATGGTTAAAAAAGATGAAATAAGATGTTAGATATTAAAAAAATTACAAAAGATAGATATAAAGAGTGGAATAATTTTGTAGATAACTCTAAACAGGGTTCTATATTTTCAAAAACATGGTACTTAGATGCATTACAAGTAAACTATGAGATACTGATTATAGAAGAGAAGAGTACAATAAAAGCAGGTATTGTATTAGCAAAAAATGAGATTAATACTTATGCTAACCCTATGCTCGATAAGTATCTAGGAATTTTATTCCTTGATGAACAGGGAAATCAACAAAAGATTATTTCAAAACAGTATAAATATATGGAAACTTTAGCAAAAGAGTTAAAAAAAATAAAATCATTTGACTACTATTTTCATCCATCTTTTATAAATTGGATTCCACTTAGTTGGCAAGGCTTTACTCAACAAACCAGATATACCTATAGAATAGCAAATTATAATAATACTCTTGATGAAATCAAAAAAAAATTTCATTCTAATATGAGAAATGATATAAAAAATGCTATTAAAGATAAAGTGGAAATAAAAGAGAATATTCCATTTGAGACATTATGGGAATTAATAAATAAAACATTTATACGACAAGGAAGCAAATCTCCATTTAATAAGAAAAAATTATCACATTTTATAGATAGATTAAAAGAGAAAGAAGCCTTTGTATCCTTTGGGGCTTATGATAAAAATGGAATATGTATCTCTGTTTGTGGAGTTGTTTATGAGAATCATTCATCTTATCTTTTACTAAATGGAATAGATATAGAAAAACAGATTAGAGGAGCGAACAGTTACATGTTAGATGAGAGTATCAAATATTTTCATAATAAGTGTAAATATTATGATTTTGAAGGCTCTATGTTACCAGGTGTTGAACAGTTTTATAGAAGATTTGGTGGGGAATTAACCCCCTATATGAGAATATGGAATGATAACTTTTTCAACTATGCTAAATCAAAAGCAAAAAAAATATATAAGAAAATAAGGTATGGAAGATGAGAATACTAATAGATATAGGTCACCCTGGGCATGTGCATCTCTTTAAAAATTTTGCATGGGATATGCAAAAAAAAGGTCATGAGATACTTTTTAGTTGTAGAGATAAAGAGTTTGAAATATATTTACTTAAAAAGTATGGATTTAAATATAAATCATTTGGGAAAAAGTATAAAAAACTTATTGGAAAACTCTTTGGACTATTAAAATTTGATATACAGATGATAGTAACAGCTCTACAATTTAAACCAGATATTTTTTTAAGTCATGGTTCAATGTATGCATCACATGCTTCTGCTATTGTAAGAAAACCACATATCTCCTTTGAAGACACCTTCAATATGGAACAAGTAAAACTCTACTCTCCTTTTACTGAAGCTATTTTAGTTAATAACTTTAAAAATCCTCCTCTTAGCTCTAAAAATGTAATAACCTATAATGGTTATCATGAATTAGCCTATCTTCATCCTAAGCAATTTAGTGCCAATAGAGATATTTTTTCTATTTTAAATATAAAAGAAGATGAGCCTTATGTCATTATTCGTTTTGTATCTTGGGATGCTTCCCATGATACAGGACAAGGAGGACTAACACTAGAGTATAAAGAAAAAATTATCAATACTTTAGTAAAACAGATAAAAGTTTTTATCTCATCTGAAGGAGAGCTTCCCGATGCTTTAAAACCTTATCAAATAAAGATTCCTGCTGAAAAGATGCATGATTCTTTAGCTTTTGCTACACTATTTATAGGAGAGGGTGCAACTATGGCAAGTGAATGTGCTATGTTAGGAACACCTAGCATTTATGTTAACACTTTAGACCCACTTACTATAAAAGAGCAAGAAGCGTATGGATTACTTTTTGATTATCGTAATGCTGATGGTGTCTTGGAGAAAGCGTTGGAACTTTTAAATCAAAAAAATTTAAAAGAGGAGTTTCAAATAAAAAAAGAGCAACTCTTATCCGATAAAATTAATGTAACTGCTTTTACTGTTTGGTTTGTAGAACACTATCCAAAAAGTATAGATATATTAAAAAAAGATTCAAACTACCAATTAAGGTTCAAATAGTGAAAGATTTTACACATAATACATATAAAGAGTTATTAGAAACTCTAAAAAAACAAAATTATCAATTTATTACAGTAGAGGAATATTTTACCTCTACTTATAATGACTCTAAACCCTTTATAATAATGCGTCATGATGTTGACAGAAGACCAAATAGCTCATTAGAGATGGCAAAACTTGAAAAGAGTATGGGAATAAAAGCTACTTATTATTTTAGAATCATATATCAAACATTCAAGCCAAATATTATAAAAGAGATTATAAATCTTGGTCACGAGATAGGTTACCATTATGAATCTTTGGCAGAGACTAATGGAGATTATGAAAAAGCTATTAAAGATTTTGAATTAAATTTAGATAGGCTCAATAAATTCTACCTTATAAAAAATATAGCAATGCATGGAAGACCAACCTCTAAGTGGGATAGCCGTTTACTTTGGAATAAGTATGATTATAAAAAATATGGTATACTCTCTGAACCCTATTTTGACATTGATTTTAATGAAGTTTTTTATACCACTGATGCTGGTAGAGCATGGGATAATGAGGCGATTAATTTACGAGACAAGGTTGATACTAAATTTGATTTTTCTTTTACACATACAAATGATATTATCAAAGCTTTAAAGAATAAAGAGTTACCTAATAAAATTATGATAAATATCCATCCTGAACATTGGGCAAAAACAAATATCGAATGGTATAAAATTTTTATAGTTCGTAAGATGAAAAATTTTATAAAAAAATTAATAATAGGATAATCATCTTTTTAAATTATTAAAAAGATGATTATTTTTAACAATAAAAGAGTGTATATTAGGGTTTAAATTATTTATTCCATAACCTTTACAGTTTGAAATAGTATTATGACGTACAATTGTCTTATACCCTGTACCTCTTCCTTCTATCCCCTCATGCTCATCATAAACAATTCCATCTTTTTTGCTTCCATTTATTATATTATATTCAATCAAAGTATTATTGAATCCATTAATACGAATTGCTCCATTTAGGTAACCTTTGTTACTATAGTTATTAATCTTGTAGAGTTTATTGTTATGTATATAGACACCATTAAGAGCATTTTTTGAATTAAATCCTCTGTTTGCTTCTAAAACAATCCCTCCATTTTTACCATATATATAGTTATCATAAATGTTTGCTTCCCCAATAGGTGTATTATCTGAAGAGTCTACTAAAATACCAGCATATCCAGATGAACTTTTATTTAAATCATTTCCAATTGTATTATTATAAATTGAAAAATTACTCCCTGTAGATACTCTTATACCTGCATTTGTTCTTGTATTATATATTTCATTATTATAGACTTTAATGAAATTAGGATAGATAAAATATATCCCTTCATGACCAGAGTTTTTTATTTTATTATTATAAACTTCTATATGATTTGTTCTACCTCTATCTGAACCATAAAATCGAATAATATCTCCTTGGGAGTCATGAAGATTCATATCATGAATCTTCACATAAGAGGGGTCATAAAGGTTTATCAGTATAATAAAATATTTTCCTCTAGCTTCACTCTGAACTCCTCCTGAGAGTTCAAATCCTGCTATCTCTATATTAGATATATCCCCTTTACCATATTTCCCTATTTCCCATGCAACTGAGCCATCACTATTTTTTTGACCAATTAAAGGTTTATTTGGAGTATTCCAGTCTCGATTATCTTTTAATTTTACTGTAACTGTTGAATCACCAATTAATCTACTATTAGTTGAAATAAGAATAGGTTCATCTATAATACATCTCATAGGACCTTTTAAGTAAACAGTAGTTAAATTATTATCTGAAGCGACTCTATCTAGTGCTTTATTTATTACTATTTGGTCATGTTTACCATTGCATTGATACTCTCCTTTACCTTTTGTTGAAGTGATATAGAGAGTATCTAATGCATAAGTAAATTTTGAATATAGTAAAATAGACAAAATTATAAATTTGTAGTTCATCTTTTTTCCTATTTATAATTATAGTCGTATCCATAACTATAATCATCTATTTGGTTTTCTTTTAAATCATTTAAAACAATACCTAGTCTTTTAATCTCTTTTTTACTTTTTAAATTATTGATTTTTTCAATAAAATTTTTCTTTGAGATATTTGCACGAACAACCCATATTGTAATATCACTATAGTCCAAAAGAGTATTGGCATCAACTACTAAACCAATAGGTGGAGTATCAAATAGTATATAATCATACTGTTTTGAAAGCTCTTTAATAGCTCTATCAAATTTTCTACTCATAAGTAACTCTGATGGATTGTTTGGGATTGTACCAGCCGAAATAAAATCTAAATCTCTATCAACATTTTGTATTACGTTATAGAGTTGAGTATCTTTAGTAAGATACTCTGATATTCCCTGTATGTTACTTTTATTTAGTTCTTGATGCAGTCTAGGCTTTCGTAAATCTAAATCTAATAATAAAACTTTTTTACCACCCTTAGATAAAATCATACCTAAACCTACAACAACAGTGGTTTTCCCTTCATTTGGCATGTTTGATGATATCAATATCGTAGTACAATTTTTTTTAGAATCTTGTTCAAATTGTATCTCTGTCCTTATTTTTCTAAGTGCTTCATCAAAAAAAAATTTATCTTTTTTGCTAGGTAAACTACCATAAATCGGAATATCTGTTAATAGTTGAATACTTTCCATATCTCTGATTTTGGTATCTAAAATTATTTTAAAAAAAACAAATATGATTGATGCAATTACTCCAAATATAGCTCCTATTATAACAATAAGTTTTTTATTTGGTTTTGTCGAACTTTGTGGCTCTTTAGCATTTTCAACTATTTGTATATCTGATACTGTTGAATTTAAAGCTATCTTTAACTCCATTCTTTTTTCTAATAGATAGGTATATGTTTTTTTACTTAAT
>JALUKJ010000187.1 GCA_027056615.1 Campylobacteraceae bacterium
TTTCAAACTCTTCTACTGAAATGGTTTGGTCACCAATGGCTATCTGCCAATCATACTCTAACATGGATTTCAGGTCAAAGAAGGATTGTAAGTTTTTAGATTTGGAGCTAACTTTTAACGAAAGTTTTGGTCGTAAAAGATTTTTTAGCTCTTTTGGCAAGATAATATCTATACCTAAATTGGAGATAATGGTGGAGGTATTAAGCAAAAAATCCTCTAGTTTAGACTTGGAGAGTTCTGCCATATCTTTTTTTAGAAGTTGGCTAGTTTCAGGTAGATAGTTGTTTAAAAATGAGATAAATTTTAAAATCTCCATCTTCTTTAGAACGCTTAAACTCCGATTTAAAAGATACTCTTTGGTTTTGTGCTGAACTTTAATTGCTAAAAAATACTCATCTGCTTTGTCGATGTAAATCTTATAACGGTATTGGCTTTTGATAATGTCAAAAATAGAAAAATAGTTATAGATAGAGGTGGCGATATTCTCCTCTTCAAAACCATGTACTTTAAACTCTCTAGCAGAAAAGAAACTTGATGAGATAAGTGGTGGATTATTTTTCAGTTTTTTATGAGTAAACTCCATACTCTCTACAAAATCACTAATAATCGCAGAGAGTATCGCTTCTGTTGAGCTTAATTGGTTCAGATACTTTTTCTTATGTTGAACCATTTTAGGAGCCAATAGACTTAAATTGTTAAGCTGTTTTTGCACCTCTGGAATGGAGTGAAGTAGTCTATAGACAATGAAAAAGCTCTTTTTTTTCTCCACCACAGTAGGAATAAAACTTTTTGACTCTATCATCAAGTAGGCAATACGAAAAAGATAGAAAAGAAAACGGTAACTCTGGCTTCCACTATCATCTTCAAACGAGATAAAAAGCCTAAAGAGTTCAAGAGTAGAGATGGTCATGGTCTCTGTTCTAAATTTAGCGTCAATATCAACAAAAAGTTTTTTAGAATCCAAAAACAGAGGATTGGTCACTTTGAATTGACTCTCATAAACATCATGATTAAAAATAAACTCAAAATCAGCATTTTGAAAAAGTCGCTCTATATCCTCAATCTCACGGCTCTGAATTGGAGAGATATTTTGAACCAATGCTTTAGGCACTTTTTTATAAAACTCCTCCATTACCTCTTTGTAGTCGATGGGGGCAAAAGGTGGATTAGAGGAGAGCATAGAGAGTATAAAGCTTGAACTCTCATTTAGTTTAATAATCTCCAAAGGTTGGCATTCTTCACATCTACCGAAAAGTAGTTTACACTTTTTTTAGAAATCGGAGACTTTAGTTCAATGCCAATGAATTAAGCTCAAATCCTGTAGGTTCGATTTCATCGAACAAAAAATCAGAACCCGTAAAACAATCCGTTCGATGAAATCGAACCTACAGATTCCAAACATTAATTCGTTAATTCATTGGCATTGGACTTTAGTCCCGAAAAATAATAAGCGAGGCTAAAGCCATCGGTTCCAAAGTGTAAACTACTTATGAAACATGCCCAAAGGTTCACTACTTACCTCTTGGGCTTGATACAGAGTTAGAGATAGGGGGTACTCTATATTTATCTCATTCTCAATCCCATAATGTTTAATAAGGTCAAAACCACGAAGTGAAAAGAGTGTAAAAGGGTTTTTATCCATCTCACTTACAGCAATATAGTAAAGTCCTGCAATATGTTTACAAGCATAATCACCCCAAAAATCAGGACAAGAGCAACTCATTTTAAAATCTTTAAAGAGAGATATGTGATTATCATAAAGGTGTCTTAAAAAAGTTTCAGGTAAATCTCCATTCATGATAGAGGCTAAGATAAGTGGATTTTTTTCTAAAATAGTTTTGATAGTTTTTATCTCATCTTTGCTAAAAGGGGTAAAGTCCATACTTGTGCTATAGTATGGTTTGTAATTACCTTTTACTTTTGCTTTGATATGACTATCTTTTACAGAGACACCATAAACTTTGCCTGTATTAGCATAACTCTTACCTCGTCCTAGTCGTCCTGAATCTGTCTTTCGCTCCAAAACCTTTAAAAGCTCTGCACCCCAGATGGTTGTACCGTACTGTTTTCTTGCCATGAGTTTTCTTTATACTGTTTTTTTGTGTTATTTTATTATATTGTCTCTTAAAAAATGAGTAGAGTTGTTATATTTCTTAGATATAAATCAAACAGTTCCAATTAAACTTACTCTATAATTCTCAAAATTATTTCGAGGATACTACATGCTTTTTATTGTCATTAAAACCATTCACCTTTTCGCTGCTTTTATCTATGGTGGTTTTCTTATTACCGATAATCTCTTTTTGAGTAAAATAAAGAGAACATTTAACGAAGAAGAACATCAAAAGATAAGAGAGTCTTTTATGATGTATGTTAGAAAAGTGGTTCCACCAAGTCTTATTGTGGCTGTGCTTACAGGGCTGTACCTTATTAGTCAAGTCTTTGGAACTATTGGGGCTGATGGTATGACCCATTTTCAAATGTTGCTTTCACTTAAAGCATTTTTAGGAATTTGGCTTGGGCTTAGAGGTGGTTTGCAGGTCTACTTTAAGATACAACCATTTGTCTTTAAGAGTCACCGTTTGCCATTTGCTTTTGTTTTGACTATTATTTTCTTGTCTCAATTTATGCATATAGCTTAACAAATATGCTAAAATGTTTCCTTTAAAAAAATTGAGGAAAGAACAATGATAGCATTAGATATTTTAAGTAACATTCTGTTTGTATTAGCTCTTGGCTACTACTTTATGACCAATATGCAGTGGTACTCCTATAAGTTAGAGAGAGTGCTGTTTCACCATACAAAAGCGTGGTGGCATTTGGTCTATTTTCTTCTTCCTCTTTTGGCATACTTCCTTCTAAATAAATATTTTGATTTAAGTATTGTTGCTACGGTTGTCTATATTGGTATGCTTTACAAATGGCGACAAGAGCAAGATAAACCATTAGTATTTACAGGTCGTGTTAAACGATTTTTCTCTGCTTTGGTCTTTTTGACTCTCTTTATAGTTATGTTAAAGTTTGCAGGGGTTCACTATGAGAGTTTTGCTGTCTTTACGCCTATTATTTTAGCTCATTTTATCTCTGCTATGATGGAGAAGATGCTCTTTTTAGGGTTTCAAAAAAAGGCAGAGAAGAAGTTGGAAAATATGTCCAATATGGTTGTAGTTGGGGTAACAGCTTCTTATGGAAAGACAAGCATAAAAAACTATATTGCCCACATCTTAAAAGCCAAATACAATGTCTATGCTACACCTCGTTCGGTAAATACTTTTGGTGGAGTGGTTAAAGATATTAACGATGATTTACCAAACGATACAGAGGTCTATGTAGTTGAGATGGGTGCAAGAGCAGAGGGTGATATTGCCGAGATTACAAAGTTTGTTAATCCTCACTTAGCTGTAGTAGGAAAGATTGGACCTGCACATATTGAGTACTTTAAAACTTTAGAAAACATTAGAAATACCAAAATGGAGATACTCTCTTCTGAACGTCTTAAAGAGGCTTGGGTAGATAGAAGTGCAAAGATACAGCCTATTAAACATGTTCATGAGTTTGGAAAAGAGATACATGACATAAAAGCTACACTAGATGGGTTAGACTTTAAAATGGACGACAATGAGTACCATGCAAATATTT
>JALUKJ010000188.1 GCA_027056615.1 Campylobacteraceae bacterium
ATTAAGAAACAATATTAAAAAAATAATATAAAATATAACTATTGCATGAAAGGATTTAATAATGTCTATTTTCCTTAAAAAACTATTTAATTTTAATAAAAACTTTATTGATAACAGTCAAAATAAAACCAATAAAGAAGACAAGAATCAATATGAAAACTATATTAAAAAGTACTACTCAAAACAGGGTTATACACTTTGGCACTATAAAAATAGAGATATTACCTTTGTAGCAAAACGTAAAAGACAAATTTTACTTATTCACTGCTGTGATAACCAAGCAGATATTTCAGTTGAGAGTTTAAAGCGTTTCCAAGCACAACGTGACCAATTTAAAAAAAATAATCCTATTTTTGAAAACTATGAACTATCTTTACACTATATTATGTCAGGTTTCTTTTTAAGTGAAGAGGCTTATAAATATATGGAGATGCATAAAGGTGGTATTACCTACGAAGTTATCAAAAGTGATTCTAACAACAATTGGTTAGATTCACTTCTATTAGATAAAAAATCTAGTTAGCAAAAAAAGTAACTATCTCTTCATCAACTCCCTGTATAAGTTCATTATTACGATTATCATACTCTATATTTAATAACAAAAATCGAATTAAATTAAGTCTTGCTCTCTTTTTATCATTTGCATCTATCATACACCAAGGAGCAGAGAAGCTACCTGATTTCTCAAACATTTTATCTTTTATACGTTTAGCTTGGGTCTCTTTTGAAATATTAAGGTAAAATTTAAATATCATCACCCCATCATCTACCAACATCTTTTCCACATCATTAACTTGAGAGTAAAATAGTTTATATTGCTCCTCTGTACAAAAGGCAAAAACCTCTTCTATACCTGCTCGATTATACCAAGACCTATCAAAATAGACAATCTCACCTGCATTGGGTTATCTGCTTTAGATGACGCTGAAAATACCATTGACCTAGCTCTTTAGAGCTAGGTTTAGGAAGTGCTACTGAACGTGCTTCACGAGGGTTCCAAAAACGGTTAAGAGATTTTATAGAGGAGCTTTTACCAGCTGTATCCATTCCCTCAAAGATAATAAGCAGACGTTTATTATTTTCAATAATCCACTTTTGTAACTTGACTAGTTCTAGGTGGAGTTTTAAAAGCTCTTTATTGTAAAACTTTAATTCTAGTTTTCCACTTTTTTTAAAAACTTTTTTTTCTTTATCTTGATACTCAGCCAACTCTTTTGTATAGATTATTTTCATTTTATATCCTCTTATCTCTATATTTGAGTTTCACGAACACTTAGATGTAAGCGATTGTTCTCTGCAACCAAAGCTTCATTACGCTTTTGTAGTAAGGAGTATCCCTCTTCTTGTTTTAAGTAGGTTTGCTCTAAAAGTTCATAATGCATACGAAGTTGCTCTAGTGCTGACTCCTCTTGATGAAGTACACTAAGATGTTCTTCTCTCTCTTTAAAAAGAGACTCTTTTAACTCCTCTACTTTAGCCTCAGACTCTTTTAACTTATCTTTACTTAAGGAGAAATATTCCAACTCTTTTTCTAACTTGCTTGTCTGTTTACGCTCTTCTTGAAACACTTCATAAAACTCACTTAAACGCTCCTCTTTTGCATTATCAATTGCTTTTGCTTGGTCTAAGATATCTTCAAGCCTATTAACTTTGCTCATAAACAGTACAATAATTGTTGAAATAAGCAATGTTATCAGTAAAAAAAGACCAATAGCAACTGTTATCATCTCATTACTCATATCAAAATTAGAAAACAGTATTTCCAAATATTACCCCTCTATAATATCATACTCATCAGGAGCATGACACTCTAACTCTTGCTCTTTTATAGAGTTGTTATAGCTCATATTTTTAAATATAATTTTTACCTTATTATCTAAACTATCTACATAGACAATTTTTTTTAGATGTTGATTATTATCCATACTAATCAAATATTCAATATCTTTATAAGTTGCTTTGTAATCTATTTTAGTTAATGGTTTTGCCAATTTCAAAACCTGTTCAAGGTCAATTCCATCATTAATGAAATAGTGAGAGACCTGCTCTAAATCATGGTCAACTACAGTTAATTGTATTCCATCAGTACAGACCTCTTTTTGAGTAGGAGAAGTGTAAGACCACTTAAATAGACTTCGTTTATAGGTTTCATCTCCACCCTCTGGAGTATAGAGAATCTCTTTAATATTTTTAAAGATGACTTTCCCCTCATACTTAATGACTTTTCCTTTTTCATTGGTAATAGTCTGCTCAAAATTTGTTGTAAATGTTTTTGGAAGAAGTATATCAGCATTGAGTGCAAAAGTTAGTGCAAAAAGTGATAGAAAAAATTTCATTTAGTAAGTCCTTATTTTAGAATCAAAATATATCAAAACCACACTTGATGTGTGATTATGTTGATAGTATTTTGACTAAAAATTGTGGATTTAAAGAAACAACATACCAATCATTAAAATAACCAACCCTGCAATAGGATAACCATATTTAGGATTTTTAGTTTTTAGAGCTTGAAAAGAGAAATAAAAAATTCCCATAATTAAAAATATATTGACTCCTAACCAAACAAGTAAATTATCCATATTATTTTTCCAAATCTTCTTTTGCTAATTTATCAACCATTTTAATACTATCAAAAGCATTTTCCAAAATCTTCTTAGTTGATTTTAATGGTTGAACCCTTAAGTTAGTCTGTTTTCTATCAAAAGATTCATTCATAAGCACTTCCATCACCTCTTTTTCTAACTCAGCATAAATCTCTTGAAGCTTTTGCTCTATAAATTCTACGTTCATTATTTGCTACCTTTATTTATTTTTAGGTCTAAAAATTTTAATAACCTCTTCATTGGCTTCCATATAGGCTCCACCAATAAGGTCAATACAGTAAGGAACAGCAGGAAAAACAGCATCTAAGCATTCACGAATTGACTTTGGTTTTCCAGGTAGATTAATAATGAGCGAACCATTACAGATACCTGCTGTTTGCCGTGAAAGAATCGCTGTTGGAACATACTGTAGACTCACAGCTCTCATTTGCTCTCCAAAACCAGGGAGAAGTTTTTGACATACATTTTCTGTTGCTTCTGTTGTAACATCTCTCTTAGCTGGTCCCGTTCCTCCTGTAGTAACTATAAGGTCACAGTTATACTCTCGTGAGAGTTGAATAAGTGTAGTCTCAATAATAGGTTGTTCATCTGGAATACATCGGTACTCATACTCACACTCATTAAGTAAATACTCTTTCATAGTATCCATAATAGCTACCCCTGAAATATCTTCATAGATTCCTTGACTTGCTCTATCGCTTGTAGTTACTACACCAATTTTAATTTTATCCATCTTTTTTCCTAATATTTATAATAGTCGAATTATAATATACTCACCTTAGCTAAACAACATTTACGTAAAGTTTAGATAAAATAATCCGAATTTTAATACTAGGTTATAATAATAATGTTAAAAAAAATATTTGGTTCTAAAAATGATAGAATCGTAAAAGGGTACATGAAACGTGCCAAGCAAATTAATAAACTAGAAGATAACTATAAAAATCTTTCAGACGATGAGTTAAAGTCTGCTTTTAACGAACTGAAGAAATCTGTTCAATCCCAAGAAAAAACCCTTGATGAGGTTCTTAATGAATCTTTTGCTATTACTAGAGAAGCAAGTACACGTGTACTTGGAATGCGTCACTTTGATGTACAACTTGTTGGTGGTATAGTACTGCATGAAAACTCTATTGCTGAGATGAAAACAGGTGAGGGTAAAACACTTGTTGCAACTCTTCCTGTTGCCCTTAATGCAATGCTAGGTCGAGGAGTACATATTGTTACTGTCAATGACTACCTTGCAAAACGTGACTCCCAAGAGATGGGAGTTCTTTATAATTTCTTAGGATACAATGTTGGATGTTTAACGGATGATATCTATGATGAGAGTCTTAAAAAAGAACAATATGACGCTGATATTACCTATGGAACTAATAATGAGTATGGTTTTGATTATCTTCGTGATAATATGAAAACTCGTGCCGAAGAGAAAGTACAACGTGACCATTACTACGCTATTGTCGATGAGGTTGACTCTATTTTGATTGATGAAGCAAGAACACCACTTATTATCTCAGGACCTGTTCAAAGAGATACGGTTCATTATAAACAAGCCAATGAGATTGCATTACAGATGATTAAGGGTGAAAAAGTAGAGACAAAAGCAGGTGAACCTGAGCAAACTACGGGTGACTTCTATGTTGATGAAAAAAATAGACAAGTAATTATGACAGAAGATGGTCTTCAAAAAGCACAAGATTTATTTAAAGTAGAAAATCTATATAGCCTAGAGAATGCTTCTCTCTCTCACCACCTAGACCAAGCTATGAAAGCTCAATATATCTTTGTTAAAGATGTTGATTATGTTGTACGTAATGGTGAAGTTGTTATTGTTGATGAATTTACAGGTCGTCTGAGTGAGGGTCGTCGTTTTTCTGAGGGGTTACACCAAGCTATTGAAGCTAAAGAGGGTGTAGAGGTTCAAGATGAGTCTCAAACTCTAGCAGAGATTACCTACCAAAACTACTTTAGACTCTATGAAAAACTAGCAGGTATGACAGGAACAGCACAAACAGAAGCAACTGAGTTTGCAGAAATTTATAACCTAGAGGTTATCTCTATTCCTACAAACCTACCTATCACTAGAAAAGATATGAATGACCTTATCTACAATACTGAAAAAGAGAAACTTGACGCTGTAGCAAGAAAAGTTCAAGAGCTTCATAAAAAAGGTCAACCTGTACTTATTGGTACTGCCTCTATTGAAAAGTCTGAATTGATTCACAATCGTCTAAAATCTGCAAAAATTCCTCACAATACGCTAAATGCTAAAAACCACGAGCATGAAGCACAAATTATTATGGAAGCTGGTAAAAAATCTGCTGTTACCGTAGCTACAAACATGGCAGGACGTGGGGTCGATATTAAAATTACAGATGAAATAAAAGAGCTTGGTGGTCTATACATCTTAGGTACAGAGCGTCATGAGAGTCGGCGTATTGATAATCAGTTACGTGGTCGTTCTGGTCGTCAGGGTGACCCAGGAGCTTCACAATTTTATCTCTCTCTTGATGATAACCTTTTAAGAATTTTTGGTGGAGAGAAAATTAGAAATATTATGAACAAGCTAGGAGTTGAAGAGGGTGAATATATTGACTCTAAAATTGTAACACGTTCAGTAGAAAAAGCTCAAACAAAAGTTGAAAACATGCACTATGAATCTCGTAAACATATCTTAGAGTATGATGACATTGCCAATGAACAACGAAAAGTTATCTATAACTTTAGAAATCAACTCCTTGATGAGAACTTTGATATTGAGTCAAAAATTAGAGAAAACAGAATAGAGTATGTCGACCATATTTTAGCTGAATCAGACATATATGATGGAGCTTTAGAAGAAGATTATAACTTAGAAAAATTAATTAACATCTTTAGAGAAGAGCTTAATCTAATACTTGATATAGAAATGTTTAAAGGTAAAGAGTATAATGAGCTTCATGACTTAGTTTTGGATATTTTAGTTAATACTTACGAAGAGAAAATGGCTCTGCTTACCCCCCAACAGCGTTCAGAAGTACAAAGAGTTCTATACCTACAAGTGCTTGACCCACAATGGCGAGACCACCTTTACGAAATGGATGTAATGAAAACAGGTATTGGACTTAGAGGTTATAACCAAAAAGATCCATTAACTGAGTATAAAAAAGATTCATACAACCTCTTTATCTCTTTAGTTGAGAGAATTAAATTTGAAGCTATTAAAGTGCTTCAACTAGTTCAATTTAACTTTGAAGACCCTGCTGAGGAAGAGGCTAAACTTGAAGCAATGCGTGATGAACTAGAGGCAGATTTAGAGAGAGCAAAAACCAATGAAGAGGTGGTTGAAGCTGAAGTTGAGATAGGGAAGAAACCTAAACGAAATGAGCCTTGTCCTTGTGGTTCAGGTAAAAAATATAAACACTGCTGTGGAAAAAGTGGACCGAAAAAAGGGCTACTAGCCTAATGGCAATAATGGTTAACCACACCTTTGTTAACAAGGTCATAAAACATTACTTAAAGTATGATAGAGATAACCCTTTTATCTTTATCTCCTCTCTACTCGCCTTTTTAGGTGTTGCTGCTGGTGTTATGGTACTTATGTTAGCAATGGGTATTATGAATGGAACAGAGAAAGAGTTTAAAAAGAAACTTTTTGTAATGAACTATCCTATGACCCTTATTCCTATAACATACCAAAGTGCAAATGATACTTTAGTAAACAAACTCTCAAAAGAGTTTCCTAACTTAAAATTTTCACCCTACTACACTACTCAAGTTATCTCAAAATCAGGCTCAAATGTCAATGGTTCTATCTTATATGGTGTAGATTTTGAAAAAGAGAATAGGATTAATGAAGTCTTTGAAAAAGCTATGCAATCATCTCTAAATACAAAAAGTAAATTTAAAATGGTTATAGGTGAAACTTTAGCTACAGAGATGAATGTCTATAAAGGGCAGAAGCTTACACTATACTTTTCAGAGCAACAAGCTATTGGTTTTGGCTCTATGCCTCTACAAAAACGTTTTACTATTGATGCTACATTTCACTCTGGACTAAATACCTATGACAAAGCAATTGTATATACTACACTTGGTGCATTTCATAAGATTTTAAAACGAGAAAGAGGAGTATATGATGGTATTCATATATACTCTACTCATGCACAAGATGACAAAAAAAATATTATTTCTTATCTTGAAAAGATAGGTTATGCAAAGAGCGTACATATTCAAGGTTGGTGGGAGCAAAATGCTTCATTTTTTTCGGCAATGGAGATGGAAAAACATGCTCTATTTTTAGTTCTTCTACTTATTATATTAGTTGCTTCACTCAATATTATCTCTTCACTTCTTATGACGGTAATGAGTCGTCGTTCTGAAATTGCTTTAATGAAAACTTTAGGTGCTACAAGAAAAGAGATACAACATATTTTCTTTAAATTAGGGGCAATTATTGGTCTAAGTGGTATTGTCGCTGGAACTATTTTAGGACTTATTGGGAAATGGGTTTTAACTACATTTCCTATTATAAAACTCTCAGAAGAGGTTTATGGTTTCTCTAAACTTCCTATTGATTTAACGTTGAGTGATTTTATTTTGATTATACTAGGAGCAATTATTATTGTACTTTTTTCCTCTCTCTATCCTGCTAAGAAAGCATCATCAACTAATCCACTTAATGTACTGAGAAATGAGTAAAAATTTTTAAAAGAATATGAACGTCAACAGAGACGTTCATAAAAAAATAAGAGAACAGCAGATTAAAGTTGTGGACCTGCTTTTGCATGGTCTACACTTGAACCACTATCTTTATAACGGTCAAAGTTTGCAATAAATTTAGTAGCTAACTCTCTAAGTGTATCATTGAATTTATCTTCATCATCCCATGTATTTCTTGGGTTAAGAATAGCATTATCTTTAATACCTTCTAACGTTTTTGGAACTTGAAGATTAAAAATAGGTAGAGTTTCAAACTCTGCATCATTAATAGAACCATTTAGAATACCATTAATACATGCTCTAGTATCTTTAATACTCATACGCTCTCCTCGACCATTAAGACCTGTATTAACCAAATAAACGTTTACATTGTGTTCATCTATCTTTTTACCAAGAAGGTCTGCATAAGCAGTTGGATGAAGTGGTAAGAATGCCTCTCCAAAACAAGCTGAGAACGTTGTAACTGGCTCTGTAATACCACGCTCTGTTCCTGCAACTTTAGCTGTATATCCACTTAAGAAGTAGTACATTGCTTGTTCTTTAGTGAGTTTTGAAACAGGAGGAATAACACCAAAAGCATCATAAGATAAGAAGATAATATTTTTAGGGTGTCCAGCTTGTAAATTAGCCTTGTGATTTTCAATATGCTCAATAGGGTAAGAGACTCTTGTATTTTCTGTTTTTGAAGTATCTGAATAATCAACATTACCTTCTTCATCAGAGACAACATTTTCTAAAAGTGCATCTTTTATAATAGCACCAAAAATTTCTGGTTCATTCTCCTCTTTAAGGTCAACTACTTTTGCATAACATCCACCTTCAAAATTAAAGACACCATGCTCATCCCAACCATGTTCATCATCACCAATTAAGGCTCTTTTAGGGTCAGTAGATAGAGTTGTTTTACCTGTTCCTGAAAGACCAAAGAAAAGACAAACATCATCATCGTCACCAACATTAGCTGAACAGTGCATAGAGAGTTTACCTTCTAGTGGCAACCAGTAGTTCATCATTGAAAAAATACCTTTTTTCATCTCACCACCGTACCATGTACCACCAATAATAGATATGTTCTCCTCTATATTAAAACATACATAAACATCAGAATGAAGACCCATCTCTTTGTACTCTTTGTTGGTTGTTTTACAACCATTGTATACAACAAAATCAGGTTCAAACGTCTCAAGCTCCTCTTGGGTTGGACGAATAAACATATTTTTAACAAAGTGTGCTTGCCAAGCTACTTCAGAGATAAAACGAATAGAACGTCTACTAGCTTGTGAAGCCCCTGCATAAACATCCATTACATAAATATTTTTTCCAGAGAGCTGTTCTTTTGTTAAATCAAAAAGTTTATCAAACTTATCTTTTTCAATCTTTTTATTTACATTACCCCAAAAGATATGTTCATTTGATGGAGCTTGGTCAACAAAATATTTATCTTTAGGGCTTCTTCCTGTAAAGATACCTGTGTCACACATTGCTGTTCCAGTTGATGAGATTTTACACTCATTTTTGTTCACTTCGTGTGCTTGAAGTTCATCAAAACTAAGGTTATAGTAAACCTCTCCAATGTTTTCAAGTCCTAGTTTGTCGAGACCATTTGGTATACGGGTGCTCATGTTTTGTACCTTTACGTTTATATATGTTATATTTTGCTATTTTATAGCAAATAAAAGGAGAAGATTAGTGTCTCATTTTATTTACTATATATGGTTATTAACATCTATAAAAATATCCACAGAATTATACTATTGTATCTATTCTAATAAACTTGCTTAAAGGGATTATTTAAAATAATATCACTTAATGCAACGTTTTCACTCACAATAAATATCTTGCTAAACAAGGGGTAAGCATAAATACCCCTTTCATAATTATCTACTATAGTTTACCATCAAGATGGTCAGCTAATCTTTGTAGTTTCTCTCTATATGCGTCCATATCGAAATCTTTAACTCGTGCAACACCATCTTCAATAGCAGCTTGTGCAACAGCAGATGCAACATATACAAGCACTCTTCTATCAAATGGAGATGGAATAATATACTCTGTACCAAACTCCATAGTTTCACGACCATGAGCCTCTTTTACATGAGCTGGTACTTCCTCTTTTGCAAGTGAAGCCAATGCACGTGATGCTGCCATTTTCATGTTTTCTGTAATCTTAGTAGCTCTTACATCTAAAGCACCTCTAAAGATTTGAGGGAAACCTAAGACATTGTTTACTTGGTTAGGGAAATCACTTCTTCCTGTTCCAATAATAACATCTGGACGTGCCTCTTTTGCAAGTGGTGGTTTAATCTCAGGATTTGGATTTGCACAAGCAAAGATAATAGGAGATTTATCACTCATTGTTTTTACCCACTCAGGTTCAATAAGGTCAGCACCAGAGAGACCTAGTACCATATCTGCACCCTTCATTGCATCTTCAAGTGTTCTATCTGGTGTATCAAATGCAAACATCTGTTTTTGTTTATTGAGATTATCTCTACCACTATGGATAACACCTTTCGAGTCAAGCATAGTAATGTTTTTTACACCAAGTCTTTTATACATAGATGCACAAGCAATCCCTGATGCTCCAGCACCAATAACAACTACTTTTAAATCCTCTGCTTTTTTACCACTCATATCAAGAACATTAATAAGCCCTGCTGTTGTAATAACTGCTGTTCCATGTTGGTCATCATGGAATACAGGTACATTACAAATCTCTTTAAGTCTATCTTCAATCTCAAAACATCTAGGAGCTGAAATATCTTCAAGGTTAATTCCACCAAAACTATCTGCCATAGCAGCAACAATTTTAATAATATCTTCTGTATCTTTTGTATTAAGCTCAATGTCTACTGAATCTACATTTGCAAAAGCTTTAAAAAGAACACCTTTACCTTCCATAACTGGTTTACCAGCTAAATGTCCAATATCACCCAAACCAAGAACTGCTGTACCATCACTTACAACTGCTACTAAGTTACCTTTATTGGTATACTCATAAGCCTTATCAATATCTTTTTCTATCTCAAGACAAGGATAGGCAACACCTGGGCTATACGCCATAGAGAGTTCTTTTTCAGTATTACATGCTTTAGTAAGAAGTGTTCCTACCTTACCGTTTGTGTCAAATTCACTCTGTGCTCTGTGGTAATCTAACGAATCTAATTCAAATTGATTGCTCATTTTTGTTCTCCATAAATTAATATTTTTTATATTACACACTTCTTGCTGTTGCTTTACACTATTCACCAAATACGGCAAGAAGTAGCTTTATATTGTTACATTTTGAATCTATGAAATTAATATACATTTCCACCAAGATGGTGGAAATAATGAAAATGAGGAATTTTTTACTTAAAGATAGAAAGTAATACCCCAGCTGCAACAGCTGAGCCAATTACACCTGCAACATTTGGTCCCATTGCATGCATAAGAAGAACGTTTCCTGGTTTCTCTTCTGAACCAACTTTAGAAGCAACCCTTGCTGCCATAGGTACAGCAGAGACCCCAGCTGCTCCAATAAGTGGATTAATAGGCTCTTTTGAGAACTTATTCATAACTTTTGCCATAAGTACACCAGCGGCTGTTCCAACAGCAAATGCTAGAAGACCAATAACCATAATACCTAATGTCTCTGCAACAAGGAATTTGTCTGCCTGAAGTGTCATACCAACACCAAAACCTAGAAAAATGGTAACAATATTAATCAGTGAGTTTTGCATCTCATTTGAAAGTCTATCAACTACTCCTGACTCTTTTGCAAAGTTACCAAAAGCAAATGCACCCATAAGTGGTGCAG
>JALUKJ010000189.1 GCA_027056615.1 Campylobacteraceae bacterium
CAATGACTTAACACTTATAGATGGTGGGACAACTATGCTTATGAATGAACCTGGACGGTATCTCTACTTAAATGCGAGGTACCAATTTTAAAAAAAGGTTAATATATGAAAAAACTAATCGTAGCAATTGTAACTTTAGTTACCATAATCAGTCTCTCTTTTGCAGGGTCTACTACACCATCTAAAGAGAAGTGTGAAGAGGGTAAATGCCAAACAGGAAAATGTGCAGTAGGTAAATGCTGTGGAGGAAAAGGTGTCTCAGGAAAAGCAAATAAGTGTGGAGATGGGAAGTAAATTTATAGAGGGGCTAATATAAGCCCCGTCTTTAGTCATAGACCTTGGAACTTTAACCGATACCCAACCCCACGAATATTCTCAATATTAGGAAAATACTTTTTAAGAGTTGTAACATAGACACGAACGGAGCCTAAACTTGCCTCTTCACTACTACTCCAAAGCTCCTCTTCAATACTCTGTATAGTCACAACCTCTCCCTTAGCTTTTAGAAGCAATATTAAAAGTTCAAAGGCTTTAACTCCCACTTTAATAACTTCTCCATTATGGTATAACTCTTTAGATTGGGTATCTACAATATACTCACCAAGCTTTATCTTTTCATCTCTTAACTGTCTTCTAAGTAAGGCACGAATACGCAACAGAAGTTCATCTAAATCTATTGGTTTTTTCATGTAGTCATCAGCCCCAACATCAAACCCTTCAGTTAGAGAGACTTTGTCATTGCGAGATGTTAAAAAGATAGTTGGTGTTTTATCACCTGCTTCACGAAGCTGTTTAAGAAGAGTAAAACCACTCTCATAGGGTAAATTAACATCAAAGAGATATAGGTCAAACTTAAACTTGTATGTTAGCTCCATTGCAGAGTATGGGTCAAGTACACTAAATACCTCAAAAATCTCCTCTTCAAGGAAGTCTTCTATGGTTTCATTGAAGAGTTTATCATCTTCTAGGAGAAGAATTTTTATCATTTTATATTGTCTCCATCAAAATATTAGACACTATTATAGCATAGAAAAAAAATAGAAGAAAAAGAAATAAAGAGGTACAAAGTGTACCTCTTAGAGAGATTAAATCCCAAAATTAGTAGCTTGAATCATCGTATTGATGTAGTCAATAAGTGGGTTAACCATAAAGATAGACGCTACAGTAACAATTACAGCAAAACCAAGAATGGTTAAGAGTGGTTTTGAAACGTTGTAGTAAACTATCTTTTGGTTAATGTCTGATGATGGCTCTTTTAAGAACATGTAGACAATTAATTTCAAGTAGTAGTACGCTGCGATTGCAGAGTTAAGCCCCATAACAACGGCTAACCAAAGGTAACCAGCATCTACTGTTGCTGACATAAGGTAGATTTTACCCCAAAATACAGAAAACGGTGGAACACCTGCTAGAGACAACATAAAGAGTGCCATAACAATTGCACCCATTGGCATAATTTTAATCATTCCTGCGAACTTCTCATAAGGGTGGTCAAAACGTGAATGGTGAACTCTATCTTTGTGTCTACTTACCCATAACATAGTAAATGCACCAAGGTTGGTAAACATAAAGAGTGCGTAGTATAAGAATACACCTGTATTAGCTTTATCTGTTGCTAAAGCAATTGCTACCATTACAAAACCTGCATGAGAGATTGAAGAGTAGGCTAACATACGTTTAACATCCTCTTGAACCAATGCCATTAAGTTGGTAATAGTCATTGTAATCACGGCTAGAACAATAATCATTGTTTGAACCCAATGAACTTGGAGTTCAATAAACATCTCAAAAATTCTCATAGAGACTACAAATGCAGCTATTTTAGGAACAACTGACATATAACCAGCAAGTGGTGCAGAAGCCCCTTCGTATACATCTGGAGCCCATGTATGGAATGGGAATAGAGAAAGCTTAAATGCAAAAGCAGCTAAAAGTAACCCTGCTCCACCAAGAACTAAAATCATTACTCCACTATCATTCATTCGCTCAGAGATAGCAGTAGCAATTTGTCCTAGCTCTAAACTTCCTGAAATTCCATATAATACAGCAGACCCCATAGTAAAGAAACCAGCTGCTAAAGCACCCATAGTAAAGTACTTAACAGCTGCCTCAAATGAGTTATTTCTGTTGTGTAGTGCAATTAATGTGTAGAGAGAGAGCGATGCTGTCTCTAAACCAACAAAAATTAAAATTAAGTTGTCTGAACTTACCATAAATTGGAAACCAGCAATCATAAACAAAAAGAGAGCAAAGAACTCAGGATATGAGTACTCATGAAATCTTTTTGAAGTCAATGACAGTGGTATAAACAATATAGATGCAACCAAAATAAGTACTTGTGAAAGAACAGCAATACCATCCATCAACAAGACATCAAAGAAACCTTTTTCTGTAGCTCCATAGGTTAAACCAGTCGTTGCACCAAGGTCAACTAACAAGATAAGAATAGTTAACATAACATAAAGAGACTTATGAAGATTCTCTTTTACTAAGTCAATAAGAAGAATAATCAAACCACCACCAATAGCAATAAGCATTGGCATAAGGGTAGAAAGATTCAGTGCTTCAAAAGAGATATTTACAGGCTCTAACATTACTTCGCCTCCTTTTTACTAATTACAATCGCTTCTTTTGTCTCAGTTGAGATTGCTTTTTTCTCCATCTGTGTCAAGAGAAGTTTTACTGAGTTATCAATTGGTCCTAGTACAGGTTTTGGGTAAACCCCTAACCATACTACAATCATCACTAATGGAATTAACGCTGTTAACTCACGTCTGTCTAAATCTTTTAAACCTCTGTTCTTTTCATTGGTAACTGGACCGAAGAATGAACGTTTGAAGAGTACTAACATATAAACAGAACCAATAATAATAGTTGTTCCTGCTAAGATAGTTCCAATAGTTGATACATGATAGAAACCAAGTAAAACTAAGAACTCACCAACAAATCCAATGGTCAAAGGAAGACCAACAGAAGCCATTAACATAACTCCAAATATGGTTGCATAGACAGGCATAATCGAAGCTAATCCACCAAATTCACTCATAACTTTAGTTCCTGTACGCTCATAGATAACTCCAACAAGCATAAACAATGCACCCGATACAATCCCGTGAGAGAGCATAAGGAAAATAGAACCACCAAGACCCTCTGCATTCATTGCAAAGACACCTAGCATAATTACACCCATGTGTGAGACTGAAGAGTAGGCAATAACCTGCTTCATATCTTTTTGAGCAAAAGCAACCATAGCTGTGTAGATAATCATAATGATTGATAGTGTCATTATAAATGGTGTAAAGGCTACCGACGCATCAGGTAAAATTGGTAATGAGAATCTAACAAAACCGTAAGTACCCATTTTCAATAACACTGCTGCCAAGATAACCGAACCAATGGTTGGTGCTTGACCGTGAGCCCAAGGTAACCATGTATGGAATGGGAACATTGGAACTTTAATTGCAAATCCAGAGAAGAACGCTAAGAAAATCCAAAACTGTTGTGTCTCGGTTAACTCTAGCGTATACCAATCTAAAATGCTAAATGACCAGTTACCTGTTGCTGTGTGGTAAAGGTATGCCATTGAGAGCAAACCAACCAACATAATCAATGACCCTGCAAAGGTATAGAGGAAGAACTTAACCGCAGCATAAACTCTGTCAGCACCACCCCAAGCACCAATAATATAAAGCATTGGAACTAGTGAAAGCTCCCAAAACAAGTAAAATATAATTGCATCTAAAGTAAGGAAAACACCTACCATTGTCATCTCTAAGAAAAGCAAAGAGACAATCATATTTTTCATCTTCTTTGTATCATCTCTTAAAAGAATAATTCCAAGAAGCGTAATTAACGCTGCCATAATAACAATAAAGAGTGAAATTCCATCTACTCCTACATTGTACGAGATACCAAACTGAGGAATTAAATCTACCTTTTCACTAAACTGCATTCCTGCATTACTAAGGTCAAATTTTGCCCATAACCAAAGAGAGAGTATTAACTCAATAGAGGCTACTGCTACCCCATAAACTTTTGCTGAATGTTTATCTACAACAAATCCTAAAAACCCTGCTAATGCAGGGAAAAATATTAATATACTTAATATACTATCCATCTCTTCTCCCTTACCCTATTACTGACGATATTACAGCAATAAGAACTAAAATCAAGGCACCAACACCCATCCAGTTAAGGTATGATGATAGGTTACCATTTTGCATTCTTCTTGAAACATCACCTGTTTTGTAAGCACCTTTACCAATAAAGTCAACAAAACCATCAACAACGGCTTTATCAATCTCCCAGAATTTTTTAGACGCTATTGTATATGGTTGAACAATAAACTCATCGTAAAATTTTGGTATATAATATTGATTAGTTACTAATTGGTAAATAAAAGATTGTTCAAACTTCTCATCTCTTTTCCATGCATTAGCACCTTTACCTGCATATTTTTTCCATGCAATAAAGATTCCAGTCAATGCTAAGATAATAACCAATGTTCCAAGGAATGGAGCTAAATGTTCAGTATGTTCACTCATCTCATAGTCAGGTAAGTTTTTAGTAATAAACTCATGGAAATTATTCATAAACCAACCAAATGAGATAGCCAAGATTGCTAATGGTGCCATTGCTACGAGTACATATTTGTACATGTCATGTGGGTGAAAACCTAAGGCTTTGTAACGCTCTTCACCATGGAAGGTAAAGAATACTTGTCTAAAGCTGTAAAATGCTGTCATACCTGCTGTAATGACCAAAATAGCCCAAATAATAAATGAACCATCATTAAATGCACTCTCAATAATGGCATCTTTTGAGTAGAAACCTGCCATAATTGGAAGACCTGCTAGAGCAAATGAAGCAATTCCCATATAAACATAAGACCCCATCATCACTTTTTTCATTCCACCCATCTTAAAGATGTCAAGTTCATCGTCCATTGCGTGCATAACGTTACCTGCACCCAAAAAGAGAAGAGCTTTAAAGAATGCGTGAGCTGCAAGGTGGAAAAGAGCAATCCAATACGCACCAAGACCAGCTGCTGCAAACATGTACCCTAACTGTGAAAGGGTTGAAAGAGCAACAATACGTTTAATATCTCTAGCACTTAGTGCCATTGACGCTGCATAGAATGCAACAAATGCACCAAGAGAAGCAATAAACATTGAAACACCATGTACTGCTTCTAAACCAAAGAGTGGGTTAGCACGAATTACCAAGAAAACCCCTGCTGTTACCATTGTTGCTGCGTGAATTAGAGCAGAAACAGGTGTAGGACCCTCCATCGCATCGGTTAACCATGTATGAAGTGGAAATTGAGCCGATTTACCCATTGCACCAATAAAGAGTGCAATTGCAATTGAGACCAACAATCCATCAGCTAAATGAGGAAGTGCATTAAAGACTACATCATATTGAAGTGAACCAACATTCCAATAGATAAGGAAAATACCAACCAACATTCCAAGGTCAGCTACACGGTTCATAATAAATGCTTCGTTTGCTGCCCAAGATGGTGAGATTGATGGGTTCTCTTCAAATGTTTTGTCCTCTTTGTGATACCAAAAACCAATAAGTAACCAAGAACAGACACCAACACCTTCCCAACCTATAAACAATCCTGCAAAGTTGTCACTCATGACCAAAATCATCATAGAGAAAACAAATGCTGAAAGGTAAGCAAAGAAACGGTTGTAAGATTTATCATGATTCATATACCCTGTTGAATAGATGTGTACAATAGTGGAAACCAAAGTAACAACTAACATCATAGTAACAGATACTTCATCTACCAAGAAACCAAATGGGATGTTTAAATCGCCTATACTAATCCATGTCATCATTGTAACATGAACAGCTCCATGCTCTGCAACATGTAGTGCCAAGGTTACAGCAGCAATAAATGCAACTGCAATTAGTGTTGAGTTAACAAAACCAACCAAATGTGTCTTCGGACTTCTTGCAAAAAAGAGTCCAGCAAACAATGACCCAACAAAAGGAGCAAAGAGTGCTATATATACCAAATTTTCCATTCTTCCTATCCTTTCATTGATGAGATAACATCAAGGTCTAATGAACCATACTTTTTGTAAAGCAGGATTAAAAGTCCTAAACCAACAGCCACTTCTGAAGCTGCAACAGCAATGATGAAAAAGGCAAACATCTGCCCAGACAAGTCACCATAGTAGCTACCAATAGCTGCAAACGCAATGTTTACAGCATTGAGCATAACTTCCGTAGCAAAGAAGAGCATCAAAAGATTTTTTCTTCTAAGTACACCTATAAATCCTATACTAAACAGTAAACCTGACAATACAAGATAGTGATTTACACCAATCATTACTCTTCTCCTTTTTCAAGTTCTACACTCATCTCTTCATCAATAGCTTCACACTTTGTTAAAGAGTAATCCATCTTCTTACCTGCTAAGATAATTCCTGCAATCATTGCTACAAGTAACATTACAGCTGCTACCTCAAAAGGTACAAGATATTTTGTAAAGAGAACCATACCAACAGCTTGTGCATTACCAACACCATCAACCACTGGGTAGAGTGCTTGAATGTTATCACCAATCACTGGTGCTGAAAACATAATCACAAATACAAGTGCCATTAACCCACCAAGTAAAAATACTAATTGTGGATTTTGTTGCTTCTCTTTTACGTCTTTAGTTGCATCAAAAAACATCATCGCAAATGCGTAAAGAGCCATAACAGCCCCTACATATACGATAAGTTGCACAACACCTAAGAAATCTGCTCCCAAAAGGAAGAAGAGTCCTGAAATTAAAACCATTCCAGCTGCGAGAGATGTCATGGAGTAGAGTACATTTTTACTCATTACGGTTATCAAGAACAAAATTGTTGTTGCAATCGCAAAGATGTAAAAGGCTACAAATTCATACATTTTCTTCTCCTTTTAGTATGCCAATGGCGTTTTTTTAATATTTTCATCGGCATTTGGACTAACTGCACCAAACCCTTGATACTCTTGTTGAAGATTCAACTGGTCAATTGGGGTTAACATATCTTCAAATAGAGAGAAACTAGCTCTCTGCTCTGAAGCTGTCTCGTAACGTTGTCCATGGACAATTGCCAACTCTGGACATACCTCTGCACAGTAACCACAGAAGATACAACGACCAAAGTTAATGGTATACTCAGATACCTCTTTTCTTTGGTTCTCATCATATTTTGTCTCCATTGTAATACAGTTGGAGATACAAATCTTCTCACAAAGACCACACCCAATACATCGGTAGTTCCCTGACTCCATCAAACGAAGCATGTCATGAATCGCTCTGTATCGTGGAGAGATTGGTAACTTCTCAAATGGATACTGTGTGGTGTGCATTTTACCTCTAAAGAGTGCATTACCCATCTCTCTTAAGGTTACCCAAAGCCCCACAAAAAGCTCTGGCTTAAATGTTCTTTTAACTACCTGTTTAAACTGACACCAACCACTCGTTGGGCTATGGTCTAAATCTAACTTCACGTAGTTCTGCGTTCCGACATTTCTATTTTTAAATTGTTCTAAACTCATCTCTACTCCTCTTAACCTATTATCATCATTACAATACCTGTAACAACGACATTTACTACTGCCAATGGCATTAATACTTTCCAACATAACCACATTAACTGGTCTGGTCTAATGTGAGGCCATGCTGCTCTTACCCATAACATAAAGAAGAATGAGAACGCAATTTTTCCAATAATCATAATCCAACCTGGAATAAACCAGAAGTCGTTGTATCCACCAAGGAATACTATAGAAGCGATAACACCAATAGTAATCATATTGGCATACTCCCCAATAAAGAAGAGTCCCCAACGCATACCAGAGTACTCTGTAACATAACCAGAGATAATCTCTGCTTCATTCTCTAAGAGGTCAAATGGTGTTCTGTTGGTCTCTGCAAATCCTGCAATAAGAAAAAGTACAAAGGCAACGGGCTGATAAACGACCATCCAAGTACCATCTGCTTGATAGTTGTTAAAGTCTACAAAAGAGAGTGACCCAACCATCATAATAGGAGCAAGAACGGAAAGTCCTGTCACTACTTCATAAGAGAGAAACTGAATCGCTGTTCTTGCTGAACCGATGATTCCCCATTTGTTTGCCTGTGCCATACCTGCTAGAAGTGGACCATAAAGCCCTGCTGCCATCATTCCTAGTACAAATAAGATTCCTACATTTACATCAGAAGCAATTGATGGAACATATATGTCCAACAAAGGAATAGTAAAGTCAGGAAATACAGGAACTGCTGCTAATGCAATAAATGCTGTTGCTGCTGTAATTACAGGAGCTACTGCAAAGATAATCTTGTTTGCATGTTGAGGTATAATATCTTCTTTTGTAAAAAGTTTAATACCATCTGCTGCTAACTGTAATAATCCATAAGGACCTACATGTTGTGGTCCAAGCCTACGTTGCATAAATGCAAGGATTTTACGTTCAATATAAGTACCAAACCCTGCAATTGCTGCAATAACTGCTAAAATCAAAACTGCTTTAATGATGACACCAGCAGCCGTAACTTCAGGTAACATTGTTGCTGTTTCCATATTTACACCTCTCTTATTGTTACTGTTGCATATCTTGACTCACCAAAGAGTTCATAGACATTTTGAGCAGACTTAAAATCTGAAAGAGCAACAATGTTGCCTTCCATCTTCTTGTCAACCACCACGTCAACCTCAATGCTTCCATTTTCAAATACAACTTCTACTTTTGAACCTAATGCCTCAGCACGTTTTTCACTTGCATAGAGACCAAAGGCTTCAAAAATTTGGTGAGCTTTGTCTGAGAAGTCACTAAACTGTCTTGGAGGGTTACATCTATAAACAATGTCACCATCAAGTGTTGCATTTTCATCAAACTTCTCAACCTCTGGAAGCTCTACTTCATTGCTTGTTACTTCAAGAAGATAACCACGGTTATCATTTCCTGCATTGTCAAAACTGTTAGCAAGGTCATCGAATGCTACCGATTTATAACCTTTATCTGTTGGAAGATGTGGTGTCCAATCAATAGTTAATCTTAGAGTATCTATTAATACACCCATCAAGTCATTAAGAACATATCCATCATAATCCATTGCTACATTTGTAGGAACAACCCTTTTTGAAAGCGTCGTTACCGTTCCCTCTTGTTGGTTAAATGCAGGTAAATCCAAATCTCCATCTCCAAGAGCAGATAGTCTAAAGTCACCATTTTCATTGTAACCTACTGTGTAACCAGTAGCTTCATCATCAAGGTCACAAATAAGTGCAACACCTAAAGCATTTGATTTAGGAGGGTTCATTACCACTTCAAATCCAGCTGTCTCTTCAAGAAGAACAATTAGTTTAGCAAGATTGTCAGCTTTTGGGTGACCGTAGTAGTCCTCACCAACCATCAAGACAAACTTCTCTTTCTTCTTCATCATCTTATCGAAACCAGCCATGAATTTTTCAGAGTCACCACCAAGCATGTCAATTAGACTATTGCTATCAAGTGAGGCAATATAATCTTTAACATCAGTAGGAAGTTTTGCTTCATCTGCAAACAAATCAAGTAAAAGGTACAGTGAAGCCTCTTCCAATCCTGCTTTATGTGTAAACATCGTAACACTCTTACCAAAAGTTGGAATAAGCTTGTCACCTACTGGGTGGAAGTATAGCCCTGCACCTTTATTCATCTTCTGAATATTGTTAAATGCATATTTTAAACCAGGAGAGTCATTTCTTAATGCACCACCAACAGAGACAACAAAGTCACACTTCATCGCTTGGGTTGTGTCTGAGTTATAGAGTGATTTTCCTGAAGCTTCATTATAAAGTTTTAAAAACTTTTGGAATGGTCTAACTTCTGGGTTATAAAGTTTAACACCCATCTTCTCTTTAAGAGTTTGAAGCATTAACGCCTCTTCATTTGAGATAACAGAGTTAAATCTTATGGTTTCAGCCTTTTTAAGTGCCTCTACAGCATTAGTAAATGCCTCTTTATCTTTAGTTACACCCTCATTCTCAAAGTCATAACCAAAACGTGCCGACCCATCAAGAGAGACAAAGTTCCACTCATTGGTAACACGGAAGATTTTTTCTCTTCTATCTTCTATTGAACGTGGTTTAGTCTCATAGTAAATTGCAAAACCATCAGAAGAGTGAGCCGATACAGCAGGTATTCGTTTTAAATCCCAAGCATTTGAAGAGTAGACAAAATCTCTACTTACCAATGCACCAACAGGACAAACGGCAATACACTCACCACAGTCTGAACAATCTGTTGAACCTGTACCATTACTTGGAGCAATAACTGACTTTTGAAGCTTATTCCACATAGCATAAGCATCTTTTGGCATCTCATCTTTTAATGATTTATCAAGTTTTGCTCCACCACGTTTTGTAGTCTTAATTGCTGAATCACCAATCATATCTTTACATACAGTGGTACAACGCTCACATACAATACATAACCCTGCATCATAGTGAAGTACTGATGACCAGTCTGCTGTATCACGTTTTGTATCTTGAATAGAATATGTCTGTGAATCTACTTGCATTTCAAGTGTATAGTTTTGTAACTCACACTCACCACTCTGGTCACACACACCACATTGAAGTGGGTGGTTGACATCATATACTTCCATCATAGCTTTACGCTCTGCTAGAATATCAGGAGTATCAACCGTAATTGACATCCCCTCTTTAACTTTCGCATTACATGAATAGACCTGCTTTCCGTCAGCCTCAACAAGACAGAGACGACACGCTAGTGTCGGTGAACATCTTGTAAGGTAACAGATAGCAGGAATAAACACATCATTGGCACGAGCAGCATTGAGAATGTATTCACCCTCTTTTGCCTTATACTCGACACCGTCAATGCTAATAGTAACCATATTGTCTACTGTCTGAACTTCGCTCATATTAGCTTCCTACCTTTTCTAAATCTACTTGACTAAATCTGTAAGAGGATAGCAAAGCACTACTTAAGCCCATATCAAAG
>JALUKJ010000190.1 GCA_027056615.1 Campylobacteraceae bacterium
TTATTATTGGAAGAAGGAATAAAAATGAATGTAAAAGTTGTTTGTCCACACTGTGGAAAAGTGAATAAAATACCAAAAAAAGATAGTTATGCAAAAGCTGTTTGTGGATATTGTAAAGAGTCTTTGCTTGACCAGAAACCATTAGAGGTTAACAAAGAGGAGTTATTACATATTTTAGTTAATAGTGATATTCCTATTATGGTTGATTTTTGGGCTCCTTGGTGTGGTCCTTGTCGTCAGATGGCACCAGCTTTTGAAGAGGCAAGTAGAAACCTCTCATTACAAGTTCAATGTTTAAAAGTTAATACCGAAGAACATCAAGATTTGGGTGCTATTTATGGGATTCGGTCGATTCCAACTTTGCTTATGTTTAAAGGAACAAAAGAGGTTGATCGTATTTCAGGTGCTATGAGTGCAGGTCGTCTTGTCTCATGGGCAAAGCAGTTTCTTTAAGGAAAATTAATGGCAAACGCAAAAATACTACTGCTTGAAGATGATGCTAACCTTAATGAAACAGTTACTGAGTTTCTTGAAGATGAAGGTTATGAAGTAACATCTACCTATGATGGGTATGAAGCACAAGATAAAATTTATGAGTCAAAATTTGACCTACTTCTTTTAGATGTTAATACCCCTGGTATTGATGGATTTACTCTTTTAAAAGAGGCACGAGAAAATGATGTAGTAGCTCCTTCTATATTTATTACCTCTTTAAATGGGGTAGATGATTTGGAGAGAGGTTTTAATAGTGGCTGTGATGACTATATTCGTAAACCTTTTGTTTTAAAAGAGTTGTCAATTCGTATTGAGACGCTTTTAAGAAGAGGATTTTTTCATGAAGCTAATGAGATGATTTCGCTTGGTGACAATATTGAGTATAATACTAAATCTAATGAGTTATTGGTTAATGGGGTTGCTGAGACTTTAGGAAATAAAGAATCATCACTCTTTAAACTTTTTATGAAACAACCAAATGAAGTACTTTCTCATGAGAGAATCTATAAAGAGTTGTGGGACTATGATGAAGACCCAAGTGATACAGCTCTTCGCACCTATATTAAAAATATTCGTAAAATTATCGGTAAGGATAGAATTGTTAGTATCAAAAAACAAGGGTACAAGTTTACTTCGAAGTAGTGAAAAGCGTTCACTATTACGTTTTTTAGCACTCTATTTTATTTTGGTAACAATGATTTTGTTGTTACTCGGAATTTTCTACTATCAGAGTCAAGAGAAGTTAATGTTTTCTAACCAAAGAACTATTCTTTCAAATTATGCAAATAGACAAGTAAAAGCCTTAAAGCAGTTGCATAGTAACTTTCCTCATCGTACCATATACCCTAGAAGTATTAAATACCGTTCAGCTATTTATGATATTGAAGGAAATGAAATCTTTTCACTTTTAAAACATGATAATATTAGATTTGATAAAGAGATTTACCGTGTAGGTAACTCAATACAGTTTTTAAAAACACTTGACGATTACTACTTAGGTACAAAATATCTCTTTATAGAGGTAGATGAAGATAAGTCTTGGTATAAAGAGACTATGTCTAATATCTTAGCTTTTGGAACTTTGACTCTTATTGTTTTGATTATTTTTGGTCTGTTTTTTGTTAGTATCTTTTTGCGTCCTATGCGAAACTCTATTATGCTTTTGGATGATTTTATTAAAGATACAACCCATGAGTTGAATACACCTATTTCAGCTATTTTAGCCAATATTGAGATGATGGATACCTCTGTAATGTCCCCGAGAAATGCAAAAAGATTAAGTAGAATTAATATTGCAGCTAAGACAGTCTCTCACCTTTATCAAGATTTGACCTATCTGACCTTGTCTCATAATCGAGAGTCTAAAGATGAGTGGATAGATATGAAACAGCTTATTGGAGATAGAGTAGAGTATTTTGCGATTTTGGCTGGTTCTAAAAAGATTACTTTTGAGCTAGATTTAAAAGAGTCAGCCATATTTATAGACGGAGTTAAGATTGCTCGTGTTTTAGATAATCTAATTTCAAATGCAATTAAATACAATAAACGAAATGGAAAAATATTTATTACCTTGCGTAAAAGCTATCTACAAGTTCAAGACACAGGAATAGGAATTAAATCGAAAAAGGTTCAAGATATATTTGAACGTTATACTCGTTTTAACTCCTCTGAGGGTGGTTTTGGAATTGGGTTAAATATTGTCAAAAGTATTATTGACGAGTATAATTTACAGATTAGTGTAGAGTCTGTAATAGATGTAGGAACAACTATAAGAATTGATTTTACAAAAGGAACATTAGATGGTTAAAAAAGTAGTATTGTTAGGAGCTTTTTGTATTACTATGTTAGGAGCAGAGGAAGTTCAAAATGTTTATGAGAGAAATTGTATTCCATGTCATAGATATGCTCCTGCTTCATTAGAAAAACTTTTTATGGTCTATCTAAAGACCTATAGTGGAGAGTTGAGTCTTAAGGGTGCATTAAAAGCCTTTTTAAAAAATCCAACAGAGTCAGACTCATTAATGAATAATACATTTATTGAGAACTTTTCAGTCAAAGATAAAACAACACTAACAGATAAAGAGCTAGATGAAGCTATAGATACCTATTGGGAACTTTATGATGTAAGAAAGAAGTTAAAATAGATGAATAAAGAAGCCTATCTAATTAACAAATTAAACTCTAAATATATTGGAGATGATGCAGCTGTTGTAGGAGATAATCTCTATAGTATGGATGCTTTTTTTGAAGATATTCATTTTAAACGTGAGTGGATGAGTATGTATCAGATAGGTCGGAAAGCAATGTTAGTTAATATATCGGATGCTATTGCTATGAATGCTAAACCTAAATATGCTTTAGTAACACTTGCTTTACCAAAAGAGATAACTACTAATGATATAGATGAACTTTTATCTGCTTTGGAAAATACAGCTAAAGATTTTGGCTGTGAGATTATAGGTGGAGATACTATTGCAGGAGATAAACTTCATATTAGTATTACTATTATAGCAGAATCTAAAAACCCACTTTTACGTTCAGGCATAAAAGAGGGTGACTTATTGGCTTATACAGGTAAGCTAGGAGATAGTAAAAGAGATTTAGAAGCACTCTTTAGAGGAGAGGCTATTCCTTTAACATCACGCTTTTATGAGCCAATATTACGTGTAGAGTTTATGAATAAGGTTAGAGAGTATCTAAATGCAGGAATGGACATCTCCGATGGTCTATTTTGTGATACAAATAAACTTTTAGCTACTCAAGGCTTTAAAATATCTTTGCTTGAAGAGATAAGTGATGAGGTAGGAAAGAGTGGAGAGGAGTATGAATTACTTATAAGTTTTCCTCCTAAAAATCTTAATATAGTTAAAGTAATAGCAAATGAGACCGATGTACCTTTAACTATTTTTGCAAAAGTTGTTAAAGATAATGATTGGGTACTATTTGAGTGTGAGAATCATCACTTTTAATTCTATTTTAGTATAATTAGCGAAAAAATGAAATTAAAGTAAAAAAATAATGCAAAAACTCCTATATCCAGTAAAAGTAAAAAATAGTTTTATATTTAATCCAACGAGTCGTGATTTTATTGTAGATGAGATTCCTCTATATGATTTTACAGGAGATGGGGAACATCTTATTTTACATGTGCGTAAAAAAGATATGACCACATGGGAGATGATAAAAGCAATAGCTAGATATTGTAAGATAAAAGAGAGAAATATAGGTTATGCAGGTCTAAAAGATAAAAATGCAATGACCATGCAGTATATCTCTCTACTAGCAAAAGATAACGAAGAGAAGTTAAAAAACTTTGACCATGAGAAAATAAAAATACTTGGAACCTACAGACACAATAACAAAATACGTGTTGGACACCTAAAAGGAAACCATTTTAAAGTGCGTCTCAAAAAAGTGCTTGGCGTACAAAAAGATAAGCTTGACTCAGTACTAAAATGGGTCAAAGCCAATGGTGTACCCAACTACTTTGGCAATCAACGTTTTGGAAACCAAGGAGACAACTATAAAGAGGGAAAAGCCATTTTAGAGGGAACGCTAAAAATGCGAGATAAAAAGACAAGAACTTTTCTTATTAACGCCTATCAATCTCATCTATTTAATGCTTGGCTCTCTAAACGTATTGAGCTTTCACTTCTGCTTGAAGCCTTTAGCGAAGCAGATGCCGAAAAGATTTTTGAACTTCCACAAGGTTCACTCAAAGGAACAAAAGAACAGCCACACTTTTTTAAACTCTTAGAGGGTGACTTAATGATGCACTATCCTTATGGGCGAGTTTTTGAGCTAGAGAGTTTAGAGGAAGAATCAAAACGCTTTAAAGAGTGGGACATCGCTCCATCTGGTCTTTTAGCAGGAAAACGTGTCACAAGAACACAAAAAGTTGCAGGGCTTATTGAAAAAAACTATGATGAAGAGGTAGCCGAAAATGGAGCAAGACGTTATGCTTGGATAAGGGTCACCGATATTAAAAAGAATTATGTGGAAGAGAAAGCACACTATGAGTTGGAGTTTACTTTGCCTAAAGGGTGTTATGCTACTAATGTTTTGGATGTTTTACGGGGGGAGAGTTTATAATTTCTAATGAAATTTTACCGTATTTATATAGAGCTTACAAATGTCTGTGGGCTTCGATGCTCTTTTTGTCCTACTAAAAATCTGCCAAATACCAATATGAGCTTAGAGCTTTTTGAAGAGATTGTTCAACAAGCAAAGCCTTATACTAAAGAGATAGCATGTCATGTTGTAGGTGACCCTTTGACGCTTTCTAACCTCTCTGATTATCTTGATGTTATCCATAAATACAACATGAAAGCGATACTTACGACTTCGGGTTATTTTATGAAAAAGCATAGCTATAAAACCCTTTTCCATCCAGCAGTAAAACAGATAAATATCTCATTAAATGCTTTTAATAAAAATGACACAACACTTAGTTTTGAGCAGTATATTAAGCCTATTTTAAAGTTGTGTCATGAAAAAGTTGCACAAGAAAAAGAGCTTTTTATCAATTTACGTATGTGGAATTTAGATGAAGCAATGAGTGAAGATAGCTTTAATAAAGAGGTTTTTTCTAAGTTAGAAGAATATTTTGGAATAAAGTTAGAATATAAAGGTGCAAAAGATAGTATACGTTTAGATAATAAAGTTTTACTTCATTTTGATAACTATTTTGAATGGCCTTCATTAGAAAATAAAAATTATGGTCATGGTACTTGTCAGGGGTTAAGCTCTCATATTGGTATTTTAGCCAATGGCGATGTGATTCCTTGTTGTTTAGATAATGAAGCAGTTATGCGACTTGGAAATTTACAAGATGATACTTTAAATAATATTTTAAATACAAAACGTGCTAAAGATATAAGAGATGGATTTAAAGAGGGGTATTGTAGTGAGGAGATGTGTCAAAAATGCTCTTATAAAAGTAGATTTGCCACATAATCTTAGTCTATTTTGATTTTTTAGATTTTTTCTTCTTTTTTAATGTTTTTAGATACTCTTTTGCTGTTATTTCTTGACCATTTAAAATAACATGTGTAGCAATACCACGCTTACACATCTCTTTTGTTCCCATCCAGTAGTCTTGACCTACTAACATCTGTTTGTATTCATCTTCACTAAGAAAATCATTTTTAACAATAATATCATAGAAGAAAGCTTCTAACTTTTTAGAAGTATGGCTAATACGTGCTTTTACCTCTCCACCTTTTCCTACAGCTCCACCAGAGTAGTTATGATACATAAAGTCAGAGTAGGTGTATACCACACGTTTATCACACATAGAAAAGAGCATTGCTCCCATACTGTAGCCTTTATTGTCTAGGTAGGCAACGGTTCTGCCATAAAACTTCTCTTGCATAATATTATAAAATTGCATACCTTCATTTACAAAACCACCACCAGAATCAATCATAAACTCTAGTATATCATTGTTTTTAGCTGATTTCAACTCATTAAAAACAGAGTGTAGACCTTTTTTGAGTTCAAAAAAACGACCAATATAGATACGATAACGAGTATGTTTAGGAGTTATTTCATATATTCTTCTCTCTTTATTAATCACTTTTTTCTGTTCAGGAATTACTTCTGAATAGAGGGTATGTTGTTCACTGCTTAGTTCCTTTTTTGCACTTATCATTTTCAATCCCTATTATCAATTTTAATTTATAATTATATCGTATTATTTTACAGCTTGAGCAATAATATGTATAGCCATTCCATAAGAGGTTGAGTTATTATATTTAGTAAGTACTCTAAAGTTTCTTCCACCCATCCAAATGTCATCATGGTCTTTGTTTCTTGTCTTTAGTAAATAGGCTTTTGACTCTCCAAAATACTCCATAGGTACAATTCCTTTCTTCTTGAGATAGGCTACAGAGTACTTTTTTTTATGAGAAGTTTTGAGTTTGGTAAAACGTTTCCCTTTAAAGTTAGTAGGTACAGCAACAACAGCCCCTTTGACCCAACCTTTGTTATGCATAAATCTAGCAATAACTCCTATGCAATCTTCTAAATCCCAAGGGTCTTTTACTCCATCACCATTATAGTCTACCATAAATTTTCTCTGAATAGATGGTACTTGTTGTACTGCTCCCATAGCCCCTGCAAAAGAGCCATATTGAGTATAGATGTCTCTGTTTTGCTCTCTCATAAGTAAAAATAGATTTTTGAACTCTGATTTAAAAAACTTCTTCATACGGTTTTTATGAAATGCAAGAGTGGCTAAAGAGTCTAAAATTCGGTAGTCTCCCGTATATGTTCCGTATTTGCTCTCTACACCCATAAAACCTACAATATAGTCCATATCGACCCCATACTCATCTTCTGCTCGTTTGAGTGTTGTGTAGTAGTTCTTTTTAAACTCTTTGGCAAGTTGAATGGTTGCATAGTCAAGAACATGGGCTTTGTAACGTTCCCATGAGCCATTAGTAGTTCCTACTTTATATTTACCAGTGTAACGGTCAAGTGTCTCTTTGTCTAACATGGCATTGGCTAAAATCTCTTCCATATATCTACGTTTAAAGTGGTTGCGTTTGACCATCATATCTATAAATCTTTTAACTTCTGTTTTTTTTAGATAGTTGTATGGTACAGGTGGGGTTGGAGCTTTTGGCTCGCTAGCATTTATGGTAAAGGTTGTTATTAGGGTTAGTGTTATTAGTTTCATATAATTCATAGTAAATAATATCATAGTTTGATGTGGTTTTTGTGGAATATGTTATAATTTCACTAATATTATATAAAGAGATTAAATGTCAAAGAAACAAAACTTTACAACTAAGATTATAGGTGGTGAATTTAAAGGAAAAGTGATAGAGATTCCAAATATCTCTACCACCCGTTCCTCAAAAGGAATTTTAAAAGAGTCACTCTTCAATACACTACAATTTGAGATAATAGACAAAAACTTTGTAGAGGTTTTTTCGGGTTCAGGCTCTATTGGGCTTGAAGCGTTAAGTAGAGGGGCATCTATGTGTTATTTTATAGAGTATAATAAAATAGCCTATAAGGTACTACAAGAGAATATTAAAAAACTTAACCCTGCTAAGTGTCAACATATATTTGGTGATAGCTTTGAGAAGTTTGATACACTCTTATCTATGGTAGAAAAAAGAGATGAAAAAACTTACTTTTATTTTGACCCACCATTTTCTACTCGTGATGGTATGGATGATGTTTATGAGAAGACCTTAGAACTTATTAAAAAGATAGACCCTGCAAAATGTATGATGGTTATAGTAGAACACATGACACAACTAGATATGCCTAAAGAGATAGGAGAACTGGTTCAAGTAAAACGTAAAAAGTTTGGACGCTCAATCATGACCTATTATGCTCCTAGAGATGAGGTATAATATGCAGACTAAAAAAGACCATATAGCACTTTTTATTGATTGTGATAACATTTCGCATCGTGCGATTGAGGGGATTATTTCGGAGCTTAGTAACTATGGGGTTGTCAATATTCGTCAAGCTTATGGAAACTGGACAAAGAGTAATCTAAAAAATTGGGAAGAGAAGTTGTTGGAGTTTGCTATCAAACCGATTCAACAGTTTGACTACTCTAAAAACAAAAATGCAACCGATATTTTAATGACCATTGATGCTATTGATTTACTACATACCAAAAATATAGATGCCTTTGCCTTTGCCACAAGTGATTCCGACTTTACCCCTGTGGTGATGAGGGTACAACAAGAGGGCATAAAAGTGTTTGGTTTTGGAGAGAAGAAGACCCCCTCAGCTTTTATGGCAGCCTGTTCTCAGTTTATTTTTACGGAAAAACTTATGGCAAGTACCGAAGTACCATTGGTAGGTGTAGAGACCGTTAAGAGTAGAGAGGTACGTAAAACCTCTGATGAACTCAAAAAAGATAAATGGCTCTGTAAACTCCTAAGAAATGCTCATGAACAGACTATGGATGAGTTTGGTTGGTCAAATTTAGCTGATATGGGAGCATATATTAATAATAACTCTTCTTTCTCACCTATTAACTATGGTTATAAAAAATTGAGTCAACTTTTAAAGTCTATTGATTTGTATGACCTCTATTTAGATAAAGATAGTAAACAGATGAGTGTAAGATTGAAGAATTATTCTGTTTAAAAATGATATAATGTAGTAAAAAATAAGGATTTATAATGAAACAGATATTAGTTTTTGTGTTAATTTTCAATTTAACTCTGCTACAAGCCATGAGTAAAAAACAATCTGTCGATAATGTTGATGATTGGGAATACAATGCAACTACAGTCTCAAGAGATACCTCACGTAATATGCCTACACTTGGAATGGGAACTATAAAGTCAATGTCTGCACCTGTTGCAATGCCATCGCCTATGCTAAGAGCAAAAAAGATAGGTCTAGCTGTAGGTGGAGCAAAAGATACTAACAACTTCCTAGCTAATATTGAAAATGGCTATCTTCCAAAATTAGAATCTATTACTTATGAGGGGCAGTTCTATAACCACTATTTTGATACAGGTTTAGATAGAAAAGAGTGTAAAGAGCTATTTTGTCCCTCTTACTCATCGGCTAAACGTAAAAATCCCTTTGTAGATGAAGAAGAGTATTTTTTGTCAGTTGGGCTAAACTCTGGTATTAAAGAGGGTGACTTTAAACGTAAAAAGCTTAATTTGGTAGTAGTTGTAGATATATCTGGTTCTATGAATAGTAAGTTTAACTCTTATTACTATGATAAACTAGGAAACAGAGTAGAGAATGATGAGGTCACAGAAGAAACAAAAATGACTATAGCAAATAAATCAATAGTTGCTATGCTCTCACATCTTAAAGATGATGATAGAGTAGGGGTAGTACTCTTTGACCATAACGCCTACAGAGCAAAACCTCTTAATTTAGTTGGTAAGACAGATAAAGAGGCTATTCGTGACCATATTTTAGCACTTAAAGCTCGTGGAGGAACTAATTGGAGTGCAGGGTATAAAGAGGGTTTAAAACTTTTTGATGAGGTAGAGACTAATTCAGAGTATGAAAATAGAATTATCTTTTTAACCGATGCTATGCCAAATAGAGGTGAACTTTCAAAAAATAAGCTTTTTGGAATGGCAAAAAATGCAACTAAAAAAGGGATACACACAACATTTATAGGTGTTGGAGTTGACTTTAACAATGACTTAGTAGAGTATGTATCTAAAACAAAAGGAGCAAACTACTTCTCCGTACACTCAAGCAAAGAGTTTTCTAAGCTTTTAGATAAAGAGTTTGACTATATGGTTACTCCTTTAGTCTACGATTTAGAGTTAAAGTTAAGTAACTCCATCTATACTATTGAAGCTGTTTATGGTTCTCCTGATGCAAAGATGGCAACAGGTGAGATTATGAGAGTCAATACACTCTTTCCATCTCATAACAATGGAGAGGCAACTAAAGGTGGGATTATTTTGGTTAAATTAAAAAAACACCCACAAATGGCACATACTGAAGATTTTACTTTAGATGTAAGTTACACAGATGTTAATGGAAAACACTACAGCAACTCTCAAAAGGTTAAGTTTAAAAACAAAGATGTATACTATGACAACACAGGTATAAGAAAAGCCATTTTAATCTCTGACTATGTAACCGTTATGAAAAATTGGCTTATAGATTCTCGTGCTGAGTGTAACGATGTTGTAAGTTGGGCAAATCAACAACCTATAGAGATTCAAAAGCGTTGTATGCTTTACCCTCCACTTCACCCAGAGTACCCTAGTATATCTACTTGGGAGCGTCGTTCTTGTAAATTGAAAGTAAGTTCAGGCTATAAAAAGTTTTTCTATATATTTAAAAAAATCTATATGAAAGAGATGAATGCTCTAAACGATGAGAGTCTAAAAAAAGAGTTAAATATAATAAACAAACTTTTAAATCAAACTAGAGAAGCACCAAAACTTAAAGGTTTTGTAGATGATTGGAGATATAGAAAATAATGAATATAACACTTCTTTTAAGTATTGGTCTTGGTGGTTTTATAGGGGCTATTGCACGTTTTAGCCTCTCAGCTATAGTTAACAAGCTTAGTGCTTCTCCTTTTCCTTGGGGGACGCTTAGTGTTAATATCTTAGGAAGCTTTCTTATAGGGTTTCTTTTTTTCTATTTTTCGCAGATTAACCTCTCAGCTAATCAAAAGGCAATGTTTATTACAGGGCTTTTAGGGGCTTTGACTACCTTTTCTACTTTTTCACTTGATACGGTATTGTTAATGCAACAGGAGTTTTATATTAAGGCTATATCTAATGTGGCTTTAAATATTGTACTTTCTCTTGGGGCAACAATGTTGGGTATGTTGTTTTTTAAACGAATTTATCTTTAATTTATTGGTATTAATGAATTAAGAGTAGGTAAGACAAAATATAATATCACGTTTACAATACCTTAGCCAAAAAATCCCCCCTAAGCTACCTCTTCTAAGGGATGAATAGCCCCTAAATTAGCAATCCTCATAGAAACCTTCTTAATTAAATATTCACTAGCCAAATCAGGAAGCAATT
>JALUKJ010000191.1 GCA_027056615.1 Campylobacteraceae bacterium
TTTTTTTGTTAGAATATGTGAAATTATACAGTTTTTTTATTATATATAGATTAAATTAAGAATATATTGACAACTTTATTTTTCTAAAATTATTGTTTTTTGCTACTATTTAGATAAATATTTGAGACTTCTTAAGCTCTGTAGTATCTCTGTTACCACTAAAACTTATTTTTATAACAGGATAGCTCTCTTCCCAGTCCCATTTATCGTAAATATACAACCCCTCAAAAAGCTTTTTGTTTCCCTCAAATATCTCTTGGAGTGTGTCCAAAAAGAGTGACTTTCCAAAACGGCGTGGGCGTGAAAGAAAAACATAAGAGTGATTACTTATTAAATCAAAAGCCTCTTTAGTTTTGTCAATATAGATATAGTCACCCTCTATAATCTTACTAAATGTACTAATACCAATAGGAAGTTTTTTTAATTGCATAATCTATTATCCATTTTTTTAATATTATAACAGACATTAACCAATAAACGGCTCATACTCACTCGTCTCAACCACATTACGTTTTATGCGATTGACCTCACGGCGTATCACTTGCCTCCATGTTAGTTTCTGCTCTCCTATCATGGTCTGTTCGGTCATTTTTTTAATAATCTTTAGCTCTATTGTCTTAATCGCCTCATTGGTAAAGCGTATTCTCCCACTGTCTGTTTTGAAACTTTTAGCCGTTATCTCATTTTTATTTAACAGCGTAAAGATAATATTGTCCCCAATAATCGGTTTAAAAATCTCTGCAATATCCAAATGCAGACTCAAAGAGCGATAGTTAGGCTCATGCAAAAAACCAATGCGTGGGTCAAGCTCGGTTTTGTAGATTTCACTCAATGTAATGTTGTAAATGCGTGTATTGACATACGAAATAAGACAATTTATCTTGTCTGTCGGTGGTCGTTTGGTGCGTTTAATAAACTTAAAAGAGCGTTGATTTTTAATAATACTATTCCACGCCTGATAATAGTTCTTCTGATACGCCCCCTCTGTTGTCATAATATCATTAATGGTTGTTGCTTTCTCTAATGTCTCCAAATACTGCTCTACATCAAACTCTACCCCATACTTTTTACAGTTATTCGCCCCATTTATAAAATGCCCTTTAGTTACCTGCTTGGCTAAATAGAGCCTATGAACCTCATCATCAAAAGCTCTCAACTGTTGAAGTAGCACAAAACCACTCTTGTTAACAGAGTTTGAAGTGTTAGGAAAAAAGTTACCCCTAAAACTCTGAAAAGGACTAAAGAAGTGGAGTAAAATATTATTGTCTGCTATAAACGCCATAGTATAAGAGTCCAAATCAACCTTAGCTAAAATGTAAATCTCATCTATCCCCTTAATAGGTAGAGGCTTAGTACTTACCACATTAAAATCTTCATCATATCGGTCAAACTTTAGGTTATTTGCCTCTCGTCTAACACGTCCTGCTACCATTAAAAAATGGGTTCTGTCACTTTTTTGCATCTATTGTTACCTCTCTAATTCCTGTAGGTTCGATTTTATCGAACGTGATATTAACATTCAATTTTCATAAATATTATTTTGATTTTCGTGTTTGATTTTGACGTTCGATGAAATCGAACCTACATTTTAAACATTTTTAACAGGTAAAAATACCATCATTCTTATCTACCCCTATGACTACCCGTTCTGTATAATTGAGCCGTGTAGACTCATAGATAATTATCGAATCTAACTCTGTATCTGCTACTTTTGCCAAATGAGCCTTTAATTTTCGTAAATCACTTGGGCTAATCTCGCCCTCAAATACTGAAAACTGCACTCTTGTAAGATACTTCTCTACCTCTTTTCGTATCTTGTAGCTGTTGTCTTTTTTGGCTCTTATGCTTTTGTCGGCTATGTCGTAAAATAGGATAATGTACATTATAATGCCTTTTGAATTGTCTGTATTACAATAAACATAGGTATTGGTAAAGGGTGAGTTTTAGATAATCCTCTAACAGCATCAAGTTCAACAAATCCAAGCTGTTGATAAAATGTTACAGCATCAACTTTTGCATCAACCACCACACCAATACATCCAACACGTTCTTTCTGTTCAAGTGCCAATTTAAAAGCACTAAACATAAGCTCTTTTCCTATACCTCTATTTTGATACTTAACATCAACACCAATTCTTGTAATATGTAAAATAGGTAAAGGATAATTTGGAAACTTTTTTTGAAAATTTTTAGGTAAATCATCACGGCTTAAACTCCCTGAACTTACTGTAACAAAACCAAAAATCTCTTTATCATCAGTAGCTATATATGTTGTCCCAACAAAATGCTTAAATTGATTTTGCCCTGCAAACTTTTGAAAGTAATAATCTAATTCTATCTCTCCACAAGAAAAAGAGCTTCTCTCATCACTCTTTTTAAGGATTCGTATCTTCATCTATCTCTTCTCATTAAATTTTTTAGTGCTTCTGTCGGTTCAGGTGGATTTTCTATCATCTCCATCACTCTAGTAAAAGAGGTTTCACTTAAAACCAATTTACTAGGAATAATAAACTCCTCAGGTATCGCATAGAGAGCTTGAAGATAGTGGTCAAGTGCATTCTCTATTAAAAAACCTTTTTTAACCCCATAAGTAGCACTATAATGCTCCATATTTGCTTGTGTCTCACTCGATATATAAGCTGAAATTTGCTTAGACATGCTAACTCCTTTTAGTTTTCTATTTTTTTGTAGAAAAAAATATTTTATTCATTATATCATATATTATTTAATAACAATAATCCCGATACCCACACCCCTTACAAAACTTTATCTCTTTAAAAGGTGGTGGTGTCGGTTGTTCTAAAAATTGGATTATCTCCTCTATAAGCTCCTCCATCATCTTCATATTGGCTTCATTTCCCTCTATAAAAAAATGCGTTGTACGTCCAGAGACAACCTTGCCATTTATGACTTTGAGTTTAAGAGAGGTTTTAAGTTGCCACATATAAAAAAGCAGTTGCATCTTAGCCCCCTCTTGGTTGCTCATGCTTTTTTTATATTCTGTAACTGTATAATGCCCTCTCTCTTTACCTATCTTGTCAAATTTGAGGTTAGAAAATGGAAAATCGTGTAGCTGTTCCTCTTTTATCTCGGCTAGGGCTTTGCCCATTTTGATATTTTCGTCCCACTGGTCGGCATGAATTTTACGGCTATAGAGCCATGCTTCTCTTTTGCAGGTTACATAGTAGTGGATTAGTGTTCCTGTGATTAGGTCTTGATTAAAACTCATATCTACTGCTCCATAAAATCAGCCACAGACTGATAACTCTTCAACATAAACTCTTTGGATAAATGGTAAGTTCCCTCATCATAATACTCCAATATTGACCCCACATAGATAGGAATATACTCATCTTTTGGTATAAGTATCATCTTGCCATCAGCCTTAAGAGAAACATTCATCATCAACCGTGCTGTGCGTTTATTGACATCTATAAAATATTGAAGATACGCCAAATTATTATGCAGATAGAGAGCTTTATCATAAAAATTTTCTATGGTATGATAGATTTCAAACAACCTATCCATCTCTTGGTCTAACACAATAGCATCAGAAATAGGCAGATAATCAGTCCCCCTAATCGTCACCCCTCGCTGTCGTACTGCCCCTTTTTCACTATCATCTACCAACTCATCAGACAAAATTTGATGTATTTCACGCAGAGTAAATTTATTTATAGGCAAATCATGTTTAATCATAAAACTAAAAGCCTTTTGCAGATTAATCAACATCTTAGCTTCACTATATCGCTTTCCTCCTGCTGTTCTACCATAATCAAGAAGGGTTAAAGCATCTGCTTTGGTGTAGGTATTTCCCTCAATTTTTGCAGAGGTATAGACAAAATCAAAACCAAACTTTTCTACCAAATCTTTTGTTGCTAAGAATTTTTTTAGAGATAGGGTTTTGTTGATGTTATCTAACTGCTTGGTCTCTTCTTTTGTGAAGATTGGGTTATAGGTTAGTCTGTTTTGGTTGTAGTTCATTTTTTATCTTTTCCTTCTATTTTAGTCATCAAACATCTCCTCAAATTGAGTATGCTCAGGATTAAACCCCATATATTTTGTATAAGCAGAACAATTATTTAGTAAAATAAACCGTCCAAATTTCTCTTGCAGAGGATATTTTTTAGCTAACTCTTCTATCAATTTATGATTAACCGTAATAGTATAAAGCCCCAAATCTTTCTCTAAATCTTTAACCCTATTCATTGCTTCAAAAACATCATATTTAGGATTATTTAAAATATCATTTCTATCTTCAATATAGTTACTAAACTGATGTTCTCTATGCTCTATAAATAACGATACTTTCCAAGGTTGATTTGGCATAAAGTTCTCATTTAAAATCTCAAAAAGTGAAGAAAACTCCAAGTTTCTCATAGGTTCTTCCAAATCAATAGCACTAGTTTCATCTTTTACTTTTTTAAAATAGCTCTCTAGGTTTTTAAGTATCTCTATCTCTTCAAGTGGAGTTGATAACCAAGATATTATATTGTCCTCTTGCAAATCAATAGCACGATAAGGCAATCTTTTTACATTTTCATTTTGATTTTCTATCTCCAAAAAATCAAAAACAAAAATATCACTAATCCCCTTTTTACCCTCTCTATTTACTCGTCCTGCCATCTGAATAATAGACCCAAAAGGGGAAAACTCTCTATAACCTACATCAAAATCAAGGTCAACTCCTGCCTCTATAAGTTGGGTTGAGATTAGCTTTATATTTTTTCCACTACCTAAAGCCTCTTTTATCTCCTCTATAATCTCTTGACGATGGAGTGGAATTTGATGAGTTGTAAGTAAAAATTTATCTTCTCTCTCTTTACCTTGAATTGTCTCAAAGAGTCTCTTAGCTTTATCTATGGTATTTACTACACAAAGTAGTGATTTTTCACAACTATCTATCTCATTAGACAATGCTTCAATTGTGTTGATATTCTCTTTAAAATGAAGTCTATAACGATTTTTTTTCTCCTCATAAAACCAATCTTCTGATAAAACCGTAGGATTTTCAAGTACTCCATCAAAAGAGGGCATAGTAGCCGACATAATAATAAAATGAATATTATACTCTTTAGCAAATAGCTCAAATATCTTTACAATGCTAGAGATAAGCACTCTAGGAATGTTTTGAACCTCATCAACAATAATCACACTATCCCTTAAAGTCTCTAGCCTTATATTGTCTCTATTATGATTTGAAAAAAGTGTGTATAGAAGTTGATTAAAAGTTGTTACTATAAAGTGTTCATGCCAAATATCAGTCAAAAATACCTTTTGGCTAAACTGCTCTTTCTCATCTTCATTTTTTTGCTCTTTATATTTGGTTAGATGATGATATTTTAGTACATCTCCTAAAATATTCTCATACTCTTGATGTGTTTGGTCAATAATAGAGGTAAAAGGAATAGCTGTAATAATGCGTCGTTTATCGCCTCTATCTTTAGCTATTTTTAGAGCTAGTTCTAAAGCTATAAAGGTTTTACCCACCCCTGTTGGAGCTTTAATAAGATATATATTTGAGTTTTCTTTTTGTTTGTAGTTTTTAAAAATATCCTTTTTAGCACTATTTCTAAAGTCATTAATAGGCTTAGAGGCAATAATATTGTGCATATTTTGTATGTAACCATCTATAAGACTTTCATTTAGATAATCAATGTTTTGATAGGGTTCACTAAAAATAGCTTCAAACTTATCGGCTAAGATTAGGCGTGAGTATCGTTTTTTGAAGAGGAAGAACTGTTCTGTATTCTGATAAAAACTCTCTTCATACAAATCTTCAAAAAAATCCATAAACTCATAAATATCTTCATTAAATTCAATATTTGATTTATTTGCAATATCTTTTATAGACTCTAGCCTCATATCATCTATATAGTTATCAATCGTTGAGAGATAGTTATTCATATCCTCTTTTATATTAGAAAGAGAAGTGTGATGTTTTAAGATAGCAAAAAAGTTGGCTAAAAAATTATCTATATGGTCGGAATCGGAGGCTTTAGCCCCGAACAATGCGAGGCTAAAGCCATCGTTTCCTAACATAATTGCATTACAAAAATAGAGATAAGCACTCTCTAGTGTATGTGTTGTTTTTAGTTTTGCTCGTCTCTTTTCAAACTCTTTACTACTCTCATCTTCTTTTCGTTTTAAAGAGATATAGGTTTGAAATCTACTAGAAAGTTTACCCAAGTCATGATAGTTTGCTACCACTTTATGATTTTCATCATCAAAACTTTGAGCAATTCTTTTTATATGGTTATTATAGTTCTTATTTGGGTGTGAAAAGAAAATATCTTCTACTTGCATTATAAAAACCTACAATAGTAAACTCTATCTTCACACTCAATTCTATAGAGTGTCATATCTTTAACACTTATTGCAGAACTTCCTAAAATCACATTTGCCATATCAACAGGAGTTCTTTTTTTGTCTAATTTTGTAGCAAAAGATAGATTGCTATACCGTACACCCTCTTCAAACTCTATATTTTTAATATCACTATCTAAAATAAAAGAGTCCACTTTAGCCGATGGCATATTTAACATCTCTTGAGTATTATCAATTTTGACTAATCTAAAATTTCCTGCAAATTCACTGTTACCAAGGTATATAGGAAATTTACTTATTCTATTTTCAAGATGTCTTGTTATCGTATCTTCATCTGCAAACTTTTTGACAAAAATCAGATACCTAACATCAAGTAAAATCTCACGATTTATCGGTTTTTGTGGATTTTTTTTATCTCTAAGCCCCTCAGCCAATTTAGCATAATCACTCTTTTTTAGGCTGTTTATCTGTGTTTGTACTTTAGAGGTATAATCATTAATATAATTTTGAGAAAAACTCTTTTTTCGTATGGGATTTAGAACCACCACAGAGTAATCAAAATCACTAAATTCACTCTTTCCCAAATACTCCTCAACCCCCAAAATAGAAGCCAACACTCCTGCTACTGTAGTTTTAGGAGGAATAGGCAAAGAGATATTTTGACTAATGGTAAAAGGGTCTCGAAAAGAGGCAAACTTTCCCCATATTTCAAAAGCAAACATCTTAAGCCTCGATTTTCTCTAGCTCAAATCCTAGATTTTCAAACTGCTCTACTTGTTTTTTTGTACTCATATCATAGTAGATAACTACTTTTTCTATCTTCTCTTTCATATAGATTAAAGTATCTTTTAAAGCATCAAAATTAAGTTCACACTCATCAAATGTTCTAATAGTATTGCTGTTTTCATTATCAAGTTTAACCAACTCATCAAGCAGACCAATCATATAGCTATCTTTATAAACCACTCTAATTAAAAGTCTTGGTTTCTGTCCTACTTTGCTTCGTGTGTTGAGAAACTTTGTACCATTCCACATAGAATCTAGCATTTTGGTCACATCTTCTTCACTAGCATTTGATTTTTTAGCATTAAGAGCATTGATAGTTCCATACATAGCAAAAAGACCATAAGGAATATAGTTATCGGTTCTAAAAGTCTTATTTTTAGCTCCATCTTTACCAAAAGCACCTGTTCCTTGACCTAAAATAGTCTCTGTTTCATTAAGTGATTTAGCCCAACTAAATTGAACAGCACCAATAATTTGAATATTACTCTTAGGAGCTACTCCACCAAAAAGCCGTGTATCTATACAACTTAAAAAAGCCTCTCTATCTTTTAAGCCTGATAACTTCTCAACCTCTTTAAACCGTGTCTCTGCTGAGATAATATCTTCAGAGTTATTGACAAAAATAGTCTCCTCTTGTCTCGCTTGTAAATCATCACGAATGGTTCTTTTGACTCGCACATCACTCACTATCGCTTTTCTATCTACCTCATCAAATCTTGGGGCATTGTCATTTAGCATATCTCCGTTTGGGTTTGTCATTTTTGCGTCCCATAAAAATAGTATCTCACTCTGTTTTGCTGTTGTCATAATCATCTCCTTGATATGGATTCTCTTTTTTAAATTTTGCATAGTCATTAAAACCTCGTATAAAAGCAAATGACACCTCTTGTTGCAGTACTTTTTGTTGACTATCCTCATTAAAATAGGTTGTTACCAAAGTAGATAAATCACTAATTCTCTGTGAAGTTAATTGAAACTTTCTCTCAAACTCATTAGCTTTATTAAAAATTCTCTGTAGATTACTTTGAATAATCTGCTGATTAGAGAGCCATTTTTTAAAAGTTTCATTCTTAGAAACTACTCTACCATTCGGATTATAAGAGCTATCAATAATTGCTTTTGAATATGATCCTATTAGATACGCTCCTTTAATAATATCTCGTTTAAAATAGTCACTATCTTTTTTAGCTTCAAACTCTTGGGAAAAAAGCTTTATCTCTTCACTCATCTTTCTACTCCTATATTTTTTATGGCATTAATAGATTTTAAAAAATCCAAAACTCTATCTTCACTAGATATAAAATTATCAGAATAAGCAATCCATTTTTTAATACCATCATCAGTTAATCTTTTTTTATGCTCATAATCATACTCTCTTTCATGCTCAAACTTTTTTAATAAAGTAACATAAGCTATCTGCTCATACCCTAACAGTAATTTAGCTAGATATATCTTCTCTTGAATAACCCTATTTTTCATACCTGCTGTGTTTTTTGTCACAATAGCAAAAAGCTCTTCTCTACTAAAATAATCTCTCAAATAGACATCTGTAGAGTTCTCTTCTCTTTTAATATTATCAGAAATATGTTGACTTTTCATCTCTTTTACTACCTGATTAATTCGACTAGGAATTACATCTTCAAGGGTAGCAAAAATTTTAACAGATAAATTTGTAAGGTTAACCTCTGTAAATAAAATATCCAAAGAGATACCACCCCTATCAAACCCCTCTACCTGCTTTGATAATCTTCTTACAAATGAGTCCTCTTTTGAACTCAAATTTTTCATACTATTATTTGAATTTTTTAAAAATTTCAATAATCCTTTATAAACCTCATTATCAAAATCAACCATAGAAGGAATAATAATATACTCCAAACCCTTATGAGAAAACTTTAAATGAGTAATAGCATACATCCAACCCTTTTTAATAGCTATGGCTGTCTCTTTTGACATGGGAAGTTTCTCTATAATTTGAGGTTTAAATTTGTCATTATAGTTATCCATTGTAAAAAATTTTACATTAGGATTATAGCCACAAAGCTCTCTTTTATGCGTTATAAAATCCATCTGCTCTTGAAGTTGTGGCGTATCTACTTTTTTTACTTTTTTACTAATATGTGCATCTACAAAATTGTCATAATAGTTATCCCAAATCTCAGGCATAAGCTCATAAAGGGTTTTTCCATTGATGGTAATAATCAAAAAATAGTTATCTTTCTCATAAGATTTGAAGTCTAAAATATCATCATCATAAGCTCGAATATAATCCAAAATCGGTTGAGCTAACTTTTGGTTCTCCTCATTGGCATAAAGCATTACAGAATTTTCAAAAGTATAAGCAACGGCTTTAAATTTTTTATATAGATTACTCTCTTTTTGATACTCAAAATTTGGATAAAGATAATATGAGTTACTTGTTCCTCCTATTTTTTTTGTGAACATCATTCTATTTTTATTTACTGCTACTTTATTTACTGCTCCGTTATTATTTTTAAAATCTATTTGTAAAGTAGTATAAGAGGCAATATCTTTAAACTCTTTTACTTCTATTATCTCTTTTATATCATTTTTAGTTACTTGTTGACCGATTTTATATAGTTTATTTGCTAGGCTCATCTTTTTCTCCAAACTTTGATACTTTTTCAACTATTTCCTTTTCACTTATTACAATATTTTCATACTCATCAAACATCTCTGTTAAAAATAATAGTTCGCAATTAATCCATCCTATAACATCTAAAATATCTTTATGTATTTCATCTAAATCATCTCTATTAAATATAGGTTCATAATGAAAAATACGATTTCTAAAAACTCTAATTCTATCTATTTTTTTAGCAATCTCTTTTTTCTCTTTATCTATATTTCTTTTTATTGGCATATTTGGAAAGACATCTTTAAATATTTTTCTCCACATATCTCTATAATTACGATGATTGTCTAACAACAACTTTGTCCAAAATCCAAAATTTAATTCAGATATAATCCTATCATCGGTAGCTTTTTTCTCATTTTCAATCAATTTTATCTTTACAATTTTTATCATCTTCCAACTACCAATAGCATGAAACTCTTTTCTTTTATATCTATCTTCCTTATTAATAAAAAAAAGACTCTTTTTGGGATAGCTATTCTTATATGCGTCATAGATAGAATTTCGTAAAGAAATTTCTAAATTTTTTAATAAAAAATAAAAATTCTCAGACAATTTAACATTCCAAATATATTTCCCTAATACTTCTTCATTTAAAGAGGAACTACTATTTTTATAAGTGTCAAGTCTTGATATAGAGATAGCTTTTTCTAATTGTTTAAAAGTTTTATAGTCCAAATCGTTCCTTTTAGAATATTAATGCTATAATATTCTTGATAGACCTTAGGTTCACCCGAAGTTAAGTAGGGATTTCCTCTCCTGATTTTTATCAGTGATGATGCCTAAGGTTGTGATTTTTAGATTGTACTCCAATACTTTTTAAAAATCACTTAACTATATTAATAGATTACAAAATCTTTTTTTAATTAATTTCTAGCTATAATTATAAAATCCTATCAAAATCAATAAAATTTCTCTCCCTTATAGGGTTTGAAACACTATTTTAATTGATTAAGATAGGATAGTATCATCTTATCAACTCCACAAACCCAACCCCTTTCATAGCATTACTTCCCATACCAGTATCAAGAATCATTCTAAGCATATCTTCATCAGCTTCAATCTCATAGACTCCATACCAAGCTTTTATAACCCCTTTAGAGTAGTGAAAAATTCTCTCTCTTGGCTTCTGCTCTATTAGTTTTATTTTTAACTCTCCTTTATATTTTTTGCCAAATAGAGCCTCATATTTTTCTATGGCATTTCGGTGAATAC
>JALUKJ010000192.1 GCA_027056615.1 Campylobacteraceae bacterium
TTAAAGTTGATGATAGCCTAGATGCCTTTTGGGTACATGGTTTAGTTGGTATTTGGGGTTCAATTGCAACAGCACTATTTATTGCTCCATACTTAAAAGCAGATGATTTTGCACTTGGTACTCAAATATTAGCACAACTTAAAGCTATTGGATTAACAGTTGTATATAGCTCTATCATGACAGCCATAATATTCTTTATATCATCAGCATTAACAGGTGGTGGAAGAGTTGATGAAGAGACTGAAGTTGAAGGTCTTGATGAAGCAGTTCATGGAGAAAAAGCAATGAACCTATAAGAGGTTCTTTATTAATTTTAAATAAAGGATATAAATATGAAAAAAGTTGAAGCAATTATCAAGCCTTTTAAACTTGAAGATGTAAAAGAAGCACTAGTTGAAGCAGGAATTGATGGAATGACCATCTCAGAAGTTAAAGGTTATGGACGACAACAGGGTCACTCAGAACTCTATAGAGGTGCAGAGTACGTGGTAGAGTTTATTCCAAAAGTTAAAATTGAGATTGTCGTAAGCTCACAAGAGTTTGCAGATAGAGCTGTTAATGCCATTAAAGAGGCTGCTCATACTGGTAAAATTGGTGATGGTAAAATCTTTGTATCAGACATCTCTACTGTTGTAAGAGTACGTACAGGTGAAACTGACGAAGAAGCTCTCTAATCAAAAATAGGAACTCTATGTTCCTATTTTTTCTCTCTTTAAGTACCTAACAATAATAAAAATAACTCCTACTAAAACCTAATTAGATACAATTACATCATTAAACTATAAGGATATATCCTCATGATATTTACCACTCCGTTACAAAAAGACGCTATTAAAATTATGCTTTTAGGCTCAGGAGAGCTTGGCAAAGAGGTTGCTATTGAAGCTCAAAGATTGGGCATTGAAGTTGTTGCTGTTGATAAATATGAAAATGCTCCTGCTCATTTAGTAGCTAACCGTGCTTATGCTATTGATATGCAAGACAAAGAAGCAGTAGTTGAACTTATTGAAAAAGAGAACCCTACATATATCTTACCTGAGGTTGAAGCTATCTCTATTGACGCACTCTTTGAAGCAGAGGCTAAAGGGTATCATGTTATTCCAAATGCAGAAGCTGTTAACAAGACTATGAATCGTAAAAATATTCGTGTTTTTGCCTCTGAAGAGCTAGGAGTTAAAACCTCTAAATATAAATTTGTTACAAGTTTAGAAGAGTTAAAAGAAGCAAGTCAAGAGATTGGTTTTCCTTGTGTTGTTAAACCTGTTATGAGTTCATCAGGGCATGGACAAAGTATTGCAAAAATAGCTGATGATATTGAGAACTCTTGGGAGATTGCAAAAGAGGCAAGAGGTGATGCAAGTGAACTTATTGTTGAAGAGTTTGTACCTTTTGACTATGAGATTACCCTTTTAACTGTTCGCAATGAGACAGGTACACTCTTTTGTAATCCTATTGGTCATGTACAAAAAGATGGTGATTTTATCTTGTCTTGGCAACCGATGAATATGAGTGAATCAGCCATAAATAAAGCCAAAGAGATTGCCAAAGCAGTTACCGATGGTCTTGGTGGTCGTGGTATCTTTGGTGTAGAGTTCTTTGTTAAAGGCGAAGAGGTCTACTTTTCAGAACTTAGCCCACGCCCACATGACACGGGAATGGTTACGCTTATGACCCAAAGCCAAAGCCAATTTGCACTACATATTAGAGCAGTACTAGGTCTACCACTAAACTACACTACCTATGGAGCAGGTGCTTGTGGAGCTTACAAAGCAAAAAATGAGAGTACACATCCTACACTTGAAATTCCAGATAACGCGTTTACAGATAGCTCTTATGTTAGAGTTTTTGGAAAGCCTGAGAGTCATGTAGGTCGTCGTATGGCTGTTAGTTTAGTTTTAGATGATAATGTTGAAGAGGCTAAAAAGAGAGCATTAGAGATAGTAGGAATAATTTCAGATAACTAAACCTTAAAAATATCTCTTTAAGAAGATATTTTTATACAATTTTGTCGAATCTCATAATACAAAAGTTCATCTTTTGTATTAAAATCGACGACATCGACACTATAATCAAAATCAACTCTTATTAAATTAGCTAAAAAAATAGCCCTCTTTTTCCTAAACTCCTCTCTTGAGAGGTTACTATCTATGGCTAAATCGATATCTCCACCTCTTTGACTACTATCAACTCTACTACCAAATAGATAGATATCTACATCACCAAAACTCTTTTTGATATTATCTTGAAGTATTTTAACCACTCTTTTTGAGAGTCTCACTATAGATACTTTTTAAAAAAGTTTAATGAGTTTAGATAGTAGTATTCTATCTTCTCAAAGCTATCTACACAATATTTTAAATCACTTAATGCCTCTTCTAGCTCTTCAGGGTAGTCATGTTCAAGTTCATTTCTAACCTCTCTTAACTCTACCCAATTTTCAAGAGTATCGATAACGCCTTCTCTCTCAATATGAGATAAAATTTCACTCATTTTTTTTGTATGTATCCCTGCTACTTCTAACAATAGAGGAAAAATCTTTGCTCCTAAAAAGTCTTGTAGTGAAGCAAATCTTTTAAGATAGGCATCTAAAATAGCTCTCTCTTGTGCTTTTAGCGTATTGAACGTAAATTGTTCATAGATATTTTTCTCTTTAAGGAGTTCCTCTATTAACGCGTTATACTCCTTTAATGCCCGATAGTGTTTATCTAGTTTAGAAAAACGTTTTTGAAGTATCTCTTTTTTATTTATAGACACTACGACAACATCCCCTCAAATTCAGCAAAGATATAAGCCGACTCATGAGGTCCAGGACTCGCCTCTGGGTGGTGCTGTACTGACATGGTTGGAGAGTCATTATACTTTAACCCCTCAATAGTATTATCAAATAGGTTTTTATGAGTTACACTTGCCACCTCTACAATATTGTCTGGAACATTATAGTTGTGGTTTTGAGCTGTAATCTCTACTACATTATTTTCTTGATTTATAACAGGGTGGTTTCCACCATGGTGACCAAACTTTAACTTATAAGTGTCGTACCCATGAGCAATAGATAGGAGTTGATGCCCAAGGCAAATTCCAAAGAGAGGAATTTTTGCTTCGATTAACTTCTTAATCTTCTCTTGCTCATCTTTTAAGATGAGTGGGTCACCAGGTCCATTGGAGAGAAAAACTCCATCTATCTCTTTAGCCGTGAACTTTTCAATAATAACAGAGGCTTCCATACTATTTGGTACAACTTCAACTTCCATACCTGCATGAGTTAACTCATTTAAAATATTTCGTTTAATACCAAAATCTAAAGCAATAATCTTTTTAGAGGTATTTGGTTTTTCATATTCAAATGTCTCTGCATTGTAACGTGCCTCTTTGTGAATATAAGACTCTTTAGTACTTACCTGCTCAATGTAATTTACCTCTTCAATTCTTGGGCTAGATTCAAGCACTTTTTTAAGCTCATCTGCTTCATGAATTTCTGTAGAAGCAATCATCATCATAGAACCCTCACTTCTTAATATCTTAGTAATAAAACGGGTGTCTATGTCGGTAATACCCAATACACCATCTTTTTCAAGAAGCTGGGCTAAGGTCTCTTCACATCTAAAGTTAGAAGGTCTCTTTTGGTACGAACGTATAATAATTCCTTTACAATAAGCTCCTCTACTCTCCATATCTTGTGCATTGCATCCAACATTTCCAATCTCTGGTGTGGTAAAGGTTACAAATTGCCCTGCATACGATGGGTCGGTAACAATCTCTTGATAACCTGTTAAAGAAGTATTAAAAACAACTTCACCAACAGATGTACCTTCTGCCCCAAAACTCTTTGCCTCAAGTAAAAGACCATTTTCAAAATATAATGAGACCTTTTTCACTACAACATTCCTCTCTTTTTTAACTCTTCTTCATAAAGACGGTCATAAATCAGTTCGTACTCAACAGAACCAGGTATATACTCTTTTTTCATCTTTTTAATTTTCTCATAAACAGTGTCATCCATTTTATCATAAGCATCTGCAAATGCTTTAAATGCTTTAAATATTACATTTCTTACTTGATTATCATTAACTTCATACTCTAAAAGATAGTTTTCATAAAGCTCATCTAAAATAGTATGTGAGACCTCATTATATCTATCATCATAGTTCATAATGACCCCATATTCAGGAGCTAAACGTTTTTTAATCATAAAGAAGAGTTCACGCTCTTTAACATGCTGAATCTCAATTTCATCATAATTTTCTTCAATCATCTCTTCTACTTTAGCATCAAGTCTCTTTTCATTTTCAAGATTTTCGTCAATGACAGCTTTACATGCTTCAACTACGGCTTCTTTACCTTTTGGCATAGTGACAAATGAGGCATTAGCTAAATCAATACCTATCTTATTTGCCACATAACCTGTCTGTTTTGCTTTTAGTCTCATCTTTACTCCTTAACGAATAATGGTATCTTCTCTATCAGGACTCGTTGAGATAATTCCCATTTTAGTCCCAATCATCTCTTCTAATGCCTCAATATAATCTTTTGCTGTTTGAGGTAGTTCATCAAATACACGACAACCCTCTGTTTTATCCCACCCTTTAAAAGTTTTATAAACAGCTGTTGCCTCTTCTAAATCATAAGGAACATAATCAATCTCTTTACCCTCAATCTCATATGCTACACAAACTTTAATTTCAGGAAAACCATCAAGTACATCAAGTTTCATAAGAGCTACTTGGTCAACTCCATTGACCCTTACTGCGTGTCTCATGGCAACAGCATCAAACCAACCACATCTTCTAGGTCGTCCTGTAGTAGTTCCAAACTCATGTCCATTTTTACGTAATAACTCACCATCTTCACCAAAATCTTCACTTGGGAAAGGTCCATTTCCAACACGAGTACAGTAAGCCTTTGCAATACCTGTTACTTTCCCTAAATCTTTAGGGTTTAGTCCAAGACCTGCACATGCCCCAGCACTAACTGTAGTAGAGGAAGTAACATAAGGGTAAGTCCCATGGTCAATGTCAAGCATAGTTCCTTGAGCACCCTCTAAAAGAACTCTCTTATCATCATCTAAGACTCTCCAAATCAGTTGAGTTGTATCTACAATATATGGAGCTAATACTTTAGCGTAACCATCAAGCTCAACCTTTAATTCATCTTTAACTGGAATAGGCACACCCATTACTTCAAAGATAGCTCGATTTACTTCAAAAAAATCAACAATCTTTGTTGCTAACTTTTCAGTATCGTGTAGCTCTCCCATTCTGTGACCGACACGAGCAATTTTATCACCATAAGCAGGTCCAATCCCCTTACCTGTTGTACCAATGGCTTTGTCACCTTTCATTCGCTCACGGGCTTGGTCAATGAGTGCATGATAAGGAAGTAACATATGTGCTTTATCAGAGATAAATAGTCTATCTTCTAAATTATCAAACTGAGACATCTCTTTAATAAAATCAACAGGAGATAAAACTACTCCATTTCCTACAATATTTTTACCTTTAGGGTTTAAAATACCCGATGGAATCAAATGCAATGCGTACTTTTTATCTCCAACAACAATGGTGTGCCCAGCGTTATGTCCACCTGCAAAACGACAAACATAATCGTGTGTTTGTGCCATATGGTCAACAATTTTACCTTTACCCTCATCACCCCATTGTAACCCTACAATCAAATCTGCTTTTTTACTCATTGTACACTATCGCCTTTAGTTTTTTTCATTGTCATTACGTTTATCTCTGATAAATAATCGTGAAATTATATCTTAACTCTGTTTAGGCGTGGGTGAAATGTTTAAACTCAATTATCTTTCAGTTAAAGAGGTAATATAAAAATAAATCATATTATTTATCGTTATTTTAAGTTTAATTTTTATATCATAAATAGTGTACATTACACTTATTATTTCAAAAGGATTTTTTATGAAAAATAGCAAATTATTATTTTTAGTTGCAACATTCACTACGGTAGCTATTCTTCAAGGTTGTACTCCAAAAACAGCAGGTATGGATTCAGCTTATTTAAATAAAAACAGAGGTGCAGCAGGAGCTCAAATATCAGCATCAGAAGCAGAGCAATACAGCAGACAACAAGGCTTAAGTGCTGATGAAATTCGTTTAGAAAACATGAAAAGACATCAGACAACAGATGCTATTCAAGAAGGTTCATCAGCGACAAGAAGTGCTGTAGGTGCAATTCAAAGTGTAAAAGGTCTTCTTGGTCTTTAAGCCTTTAAAATAAGAGAGATTATCAAAATATATCTCTCTTGGTATAAAAATATATCACATAAAGGATATACCTATGAAAATATTTTTACTCTTTACTCCCTTAACTTTATTGTTTATAGCTTGTGCAAATAACTATCCTATAAATAAAATTCCTCCTAAGAATACTTTTGTAAAAAAAGATAAAAAAAAGGTGCTAAATAACTCTAAAGAATTTAGAAAAGATGACCATCGTTACGATACTCGTTATAGAAATTTTAACTATGATAGATTAGGTTACAGTAATAATGAAGGTTCCTATTTTGGATATTATGACCATGATGGTTATTTTTATAATAATATATATTATAACTATGATGATTATTACAATTATAACGATAGAGTTAACAGAAGAAGAGCTTTTGGTTTAGATTCAAGACATCATAGAGAAATTTTAAATAACAGATGGAATCGCTCTCATAATCCTTATCAACCAAACTATACTAGAGTTTATCATCCTAGAGAAGGCGTTATTCAATACGGTGATATTAGCTATCAAAACTCTTCTGAAAATGTAAAAAATCGTATAAAATAGTATTATACTATTAATAGGGTCGATTTTATCGACCACTAACATTTCTTTATTACTCTATCTAACTCAGATTATTATGCTATTATTTCACAAAATATAATGAAGGGCTATTAAACCAAAAGATGATAAGTTTAACAATTCCTCAAAGTGGTAGAACCTTTGAAAACTTTATGCATAAGATTAGAGATAAAGTAGTAGAAAATGAGAATATTGATGATACCATTGCTATTATTAAAAAAGGTAAAAAATCTAAAAGTCCTCAAATATCTGAAGTAATCTCTTTTCTAAATCAATACCAAGATAAACTTTACCCTTTAGGTATTTTTATTGATAGAAAAAGAGAAGAACGACCATATAGAGTTGGATTTTTAGGCGAAAATTATACTCTAAAAAAGAACAATATAGAGATACGTGTCGAAGGGGCAGAGCCACATAACTGCTCGACCTTGGTCTCTTTGGGTGAAGCTGATTTGGCTCTTGCAGGGTTTGATGAACTCCTTACCACTACACAAGAGAAGCTTAATAATCCCTCCATTGTAACCAAGTGGGGACTCTACAACTACAACCTACCAAAAAGCAAAAAAATACGCGTTGCAGGGTCTGCCATGCTCAAAATTTGGAACGCTACACTCAACGATTATGTGCAAGATATTGTTGGTTTCTTTCTTATTGGAAAGACAAAACCCTCTGAACATTTTGACCACCCAAAAGAGTACCTGAAACATTTAGAAAAACACAAAAACATTGTCTATGTCAAGGGTCGCTACACCGATATGGTTCGGAGTGCCTACCCTAAACTTAATGTTATTCCTGTTCATGATGTAGAAGATGCTGTTGTAGATTCAAAAGAGAATGCTTTAGGTTTAGAGATAGTACAGTCAGGAAGTACTCTACAGAAAAAAGAACTCTACCTTTTTGGAAAACCTCTTTTTCTCTCTGAAAGTCTCTATGTGGTCAACTACTACAGCTATATACAACCAAACAATAGTGAACTAAGAGATGTGGTATCTACCCTTAAACCTGTTGGCTACTATGATGATGAACACATAAAAGAGGTAGCAAAGTGGTTTTATGCATTAGAGAAAAATGTAGGAAGCCATTGGATAAATAAACCACAAGAGATTACTGAATTCTTAGTTAATAGCAATGAGATTGAAGAGGGGTTACGCCCCTACCGACTAGAAACTCGATACTGGTCGGCAAGTGACAGCTATAAAGTTGCAGAGGCTTATGAGACGATTGAAAAAGCAAAAGAGAATTTAAAAAACTATTATAGAGAATTAAAGGATAAAAGTTGAGAGATGCTAGAACACTAAGTGGTTTTAGAGATATTTTACCTGCAAATGCTTGTATAAAAGAGGAGATGATAAACAAGCTAAAAAAGGTCTTTAAATCGTTTGGATATGTACCTATTGAGACACCTCATCTGGAGTATGCTGATGTACTTGTAGACAAAGGGAGTGAAGAGATTCAAAAGGAGCTTTACCGATTTCGTGACCATGGTGGGAGAGATGTGGCTTTACGTTTTGACCAAACTGTTCCTTTGGCACGTTTTATTGTTCAGCACAAACACCTCTTAGCTACTCCTTTTAAACGCTACGCTATTGGTAATGTCTTTAGAGGAGAGAGAGCCCAAGCAGGACGTTACCGTGAGTTTACACAGTGTGACTTTGACTTTATTGGTACAACCTCTATCTATTCGGATATGGAGATTATTCAAGTCATTCACAACTCACTTTTGGCTCTTGGAATTAAAAATTTTACCATCTCTATTAACAATCGTAAAATCTTAAATGGATTGGCTCAATATCTAAAAGTCGAAGATAAGATAGAAGATATTCTACGTATAATTGACAAAATAGAGAAGATTGGTGAAACAAAAGTCAGACATGAACTTTTAGAAGTAACTAAAATAGACTCCTCTAGCATTGATGAGATTATTAAGTTTATCTCTATTAAAGAAAGTGACAAACAATTTAAAGAGCAAGTAGAACTCTATAAAGGCTACAATGAGCTTATGAGAGAGGGGCTTGAAGAGTTAGAGTCTATTATAAAAATGTTAGACTCTATCGGCATAGCAAAAGAACATTACACTATTGATTTTTCCATAGCAAGAGGACTAGGCTACTACACAGGAACAGTCTATGAAACACTATTAGATGACCTACCAACCATGGGTTCTATCTGTTCAGGTGGACGTTACGATAACCTTACCAAAAGCTTCTCTAAAGATGGAAATATGTCAGGAGTTGGGGCTTCTATTGGTATTGACCGACTTATTGCTGTTTTGGAGAAGTTAGAGCTTATAAAAGAGCATAATACTACTGCACAAGTTCTTATTTTAAATATAGATAAGCGTTATGTTAGCAATATTCATCAACTCGCCACCCAGCTACGCCAAGCAGGTATTAATACCGAAGTCTACCCAGATACGATGAAGTTCAAAAAGCAGATGAAGTATGCCAATTTACAAGGGCATGAGTTTGTGATTATTTTGGGGGAGAATGAGGTTAATGATGGGGTCATTACGCTTAAAAATATGGAGTCTGGGGAGCAGGTTAATGTGGGAAGTTTGGAGGATTTGGTTAATTCTTTATTACACTACTTTTCTACTAATGCAAAGATAGCCAAGTAGAGCAATACACAAAAGGTAAAAAATGCTCGAAAAACTCTTCAAAAGAGCTAATGGTGAGAGTCTTAAATATTTATCTCAATTTTAGTGAGAATTAATAATATTATATAAATATTTAAGACATAAGCCAATTTGAGTCAGTCATGGTAACTAAGCCTCCTGTACCAATGGAATATGAGAGATTAAATTTTATTAGATTAAATTTTTAAAGCTTCCCACCCATTCTCGCAAAAATAACCCTCTGTGCAATCGTCTCTAATCTATCTACAATTTTCAAATTTTTTCTAAAATATTTAAGCAGATTAAAGTACTCTTGCACATTGACATCTGCATCACTCATTTTCTGCACAATCTCTTTTTCAAGTAGTGAGTAGATGTCTTCTGTTTTGCTCTGCTCAACGGTAATTTTAGAGTTAAGTTTTTTAATTTTATCATCATCTTCAAAAGTATTTAACATCTCTAGTGTGTATTGAAAAGCATCTAAAGTACACTTGTTAATACGCAAAGAGTCATTAACAAACTCACGAATATCTTTATCGTCTTCCATAATAACGGTTTGCATATTTTTCAGATAACTGTTTGTATTGTTCTGAATACGATTGAGTGCCGAGGTTATTTTAAAGTATGAAACTAACTCTCGTAAATCTCTAGCACTTGGTGTATATTTGGCAAAGATAATAACAAGATCATTATCTACTTTTTCCGTAATGGTTTTAAAATCTTTAATAGATTTTCGAGCCTCTTCTAGCTCTTGGGCATTCCAATTTTTTACAGCATCTACTGCCAATTTATTAGCATTTTGAAGGTTCTCAACCAAATCTATAACGGTGCCTCTTACTGCGTGTCGTGAATCGTGGTATTGTGGTAACATTATCCAAATCTCCCTGTAATATAATCTTCTGTTAGTTTCTCATTAGGATTCATAAAAATAGTATCGGTCTTATCGTACTCAATCAAATCTCCCAAGTACATAAATGCCGTATAGTCACTAAGTCGTGAAGCTTGTTGCATATTATGCGTCACAATAACCACAGAGACATCTTTTTTAATTTCAGCAATAAGCTCTTCAATAGCCCCTGTAGAGATGGGGTCAAGTGCCGATGTTGGTTCATCAAAAAGCATAACATCAGGCTTTAGTGCAACAGCTCTAGCAATACACAAACGCTGTTGTTGTCCACCACTCATACCAAGAGCCGAGGTATTTAGTCTATCTTTAGTCTCTTTCCAAATCGCTGAATCTTGTAGAGCCTTTTCAACTCTAGCATCTAGTTCAGATTTATCTTTAACTCCTGCCAGTCGCATTCCATAAGCTACATTGTCATAAATGCTCATTGGAAAAGGGGTTGGCTTTTGAAAAATCATCCCCACATCTTGACGCAAACGAATAAGGTCATTCTCTTTTTTGAGGTTTAATATATTCTCTTTACCCTCTGCCCCATAAAGGTTAATCTCACCCTCATACTTGTTCCCTGGGTAAAGGTCATGAA
>JALUKJ010000193.1 GCA_027056615.1 Campylobacteraceae bacterium
CCATTAAACTTTGATATTTTAATGCAAGTTTATCATAAGTAAAGTGCTTTAAAATATAATTCTTACCATTTTCTCCCAAATGAATACTTTTTTCACCCATATCGTAAAGAGCTTTTACTCCATTAGCAATAGCATTTTCATTTTGAGCTTCAACACTTACACCACAATTGGCTACTTTTACAATATTGCTTTTACCTGAATCAATCGCATAGACAATAGGCTTAGCACTATACATATAGTCAAAAAGTTTATTGGGAGAGACACCATATTTAAATAGACTCTCTCTTTTTAATCCAATATAACAAGCATCAAAAAGAGCTAACATACTTTGTACCTGCTGTTTAGGTATGGCATCAATAAAGAGTAGATTTTCAAGCTCTCCATACTCTTTTATTAACGCCTCCTTTTTATTGCCCTCTCCCACAATCACAAAGAAAATCTCTCTATGCTCTTTAAGTAACTCTGCTGACTTACAAAAGCTATCAAGCCCATTTGCTAAACCAATTGTACCTGTATAGCCTACAATAAATTTATCTTTAGGTATTTTGCTAATAGTCTCTTTAGGTAAAGGTTCAGATTGCTCTAACTCTTTAACATCAACACCATTATTTATCCAATGAAACTCACGCTCAATGGCTAAATCTTTTTTAAGATGTTCTCCATAGTTTTGTAAACTAGAGACCACCTCATCTGCTTTAGTAATGGCATATTTTTCACAAAAGCTCATAGCTCTTATAAGAGGATGAGAGCTAGAGATACCCCCTAACTCCACAATAGAGAGAGGCCAAATGTCTTTAACCTCATAAATAAACTTTGCTTTACACTTTTTTGCCAATCTATACGCTGGTAGTACCAAAAAAGGAGCCATAGGAGAGGCAATAATAACATCAGGCTTTTTCATCTTTCTTAAAGGTAGAAAAAAGAGCTTAAAGGTAAATGCAAACCACTTTAGAACTCTCTTTTTATCGGTAGAGTTTTTATAGTGAGGAACTTTTACCCAAAGATAGCTAATGCCATCTATCTTCTCAAACTGATAGGTACTTTTCATATCAGGTAACTTTTTAAAAAGGTGCATAAATGAAGCCGTAATAATATAGACCTCATACCCATTTTTTACCCACTCTTTTGCAAAATAGTAGTTTCTAAACTCCATTCCATGATAGGCACTTCCTGCATAGTCATTGACAATCCAGATGGTTTTACTCATAACTTATTAACTCTTTTATAATATTTTCACTAGCCTTTCCTCCACCATAGAGATTTAATTTTGAATGTTGAGTGTTGAATGTTGAATTATTTTTATAGGCATCTATTATCTTGGTATAATCAGCACCTACTAAACTGTTTACGCCTAGTTCTACTAACTCAACCCACTCGGTCTCATCTCTAAGTGTAATAGACTGTTTTTCAAAAAAGTATGCCTCTTTTTGTAGTCCCCCACTGTCGGTCATAACTAAAGAGCAGTTATCTATTAGCCATACCATCTCTAAATACCCAACAGGGTCTATTAATGTTAAGTTTTGAATGTTTAATTTTAAATTATTTAAAATATTTTTAGTTCTTGGGTGTAGAGGTAAGATAATCTGTTTCTCTTTTGCTATCTCATTTAAAACTTCAAATATATCTCTTAATCTCTGCTCATTGTCTGTATTCTCTGCTCTATGAATGGTACATAATATATAATTTTGAATTTTGAATTTTGAATTTTGAATTTGTTTTGGTTCTAGTGCTAATTTTTTATAAAACATCGCTCCATCTTGCATAACATCACCTGATTTAACTACTTTTACATCAAGATTATCATATCCCTCATTTTTTAGATTCTCAACAGCAGTATCGGTGGGACAAAAGAGTATTTGACTTACTCTATCGGTTAAAATTCTATTAACCTCTTCTGGCATCTTCATATTAAAACTTCTAAGCCCTGCTTCAACATGTGCTAGTTTAATATGCAATTTACTCGCAACAATTGCACCTGCAAGTGTTGAGTTTGTATCTCCATAGACCATGACCCAATCAGGATTTTCTTTTAGGCATACCTCTTCTATCTTCTCTATCATCTGCCCAGTCATTGCACCGTGGCTTTTCCCACCGATTCCTAGAAAATAGTTAGGCTTTGGTATCTGCATCTCTTCAAAGAAGATATCACTCATATTGGCATCATAGTGTTGACCTGTATGGACGATTACCTCTTCTATCTCTTTGTATTTAGCTATCTCTCGGCTTACACTTCCTGCTTTTATAAATTGGGGTCTTGCACCTAGTATTGTTAGGATTTTCATGATTTCAACTCAACATTAATTTTTGAGAATGCTTTAAGAATTTGACCAGCTTTAATATGAAGAAAACCATCAATATAGCAATCATGGTCAATAACTACTCCTATATCTATTATAGTCCCCTCTTTTATTGTAACATTTGACTCTACAATACTACCTGCTCCTATAAATATGCCTGATTCTATTTTAATATTTGGGGCAATAATGGCAGAGGGGTGAATTATTGTTTCTAAAATCCATCCATTATTTAGAAAGTAATTGAATATTTCATATCTAACTTTACTATTCCCAATTGCTATAATTATATTTTTATCAACTTTATCAACTTTTATATTAGATCTACTATATATATTAATATTTTTTACAGGTGATATTGCACTTTCATTATCATCTATAAATCCTAATATCTTATATCCTAATAAATTTGCACTATTATATACTTTTAATGCATGAGTCCCTGTTCCAAAGATATATAGTCCTTTTTTCATTTTAATTCCATTAATTTAATATATTTATTAGTCATGTCTTCTACGCATACTTTCCAATTTGCTTTTTCCTCAACTATTTTTCTATTTTTAAAAATTACTTTATTATAATCTATAAAAGTTGCTTTTTCTATAACCTCTGATAATTCATTAAAATTATATATTTCAAATAAAAAACCATTTTCATTATTTGTAATCCATTGTGCGTTAGCTGGTATGTTTGTAGCAATAGGAAAACATCCACATGCCATCGCTTCATTTAAAGATATATTATTACCATCTGAAATAGCTGTAGTAATAAAAATATCAGCATTTTGTAATAGTTCAACTATTTTAAACTGTTCAATATGTCCATGAAAGGTTACTATGTCTTGTAAATTAAGTTTCTTTACTAAAGCTTCCAATTCACCTCTTAATTCACCTTCACCAACTAGCTCAAGACTAATTAACATACCCTTTTTATTTAAAATATCTACAGCCTTTATTAATGTATCTATACTATAAATAGCTGTAAAATTTCTTGTTGAAATTAATTTTAAAGTTTTTGTATCTTGTTTTTTAAATTGTGGGAAAGAGAATAAATCTAAATCTACTCCAAATGGCATAGCTTGAACATCCTTGCAAGTAGCACAATACTTATTAATATACTCATTCATATGTTCAGCAACAGTAGTAACACAATCTGCTCTTTTTAAAGCATATTGAACTAAAAATCTAGAAAAAAAAGACTTTTGAGGACTTACAAGTATATCACTACCCCATGCAGTTAATATTAAAGGATGTAAATTTGCTAAAGATGCTAAAAATCCATAACTTGTAATATATTGAGCATGAATGATATCAGGTTTAGATTTATTAACAATACTCTTTAACTGTGCTACTGCAAAAAAATAACCTAATTTTCCAATTCCATAAGTTTTCAGAGTATGAATTGGTATAGTAGAATCTCTATCGAATCTAAAACTTGCAATTTCTACAGTATGTCCTTGAGAGTGAAAATAGTTTGCCCATCTTTTTGTATGAATACTTTTTGCATCTGAAATATATAATATCTTCATTATTTTTTCACCAATCTATCTATTACTTGATACTCAGCTTCTAGTCTTTCATCCCAAGTCCATAATCTTTCATTTTCTGTTAATTTAATATTTTTAATAATCTTATCCTGCAATTTTTTATCACTGATAACTTTTACAACATCTTTCGCTATATTATCATATAGATTTTCATTTATATCATATATAAAACCATTTACTTTATGTTTAATCCATGAAGAAGTGTCTCCATTATTTAATGTAAATATAATCTTATTACCTCGAATTGCTTCAAGTAATGGATTTCCAACATTAGAAACATCATATGTAGAAAAAAATATAGCACTTTCTTTTGTTATATTCTCTAACTCAATATTGATTTTAGCTCCATGAAAAATTACATTATTATTTAAATTTAATTTTTTTACCATATTTTTTAAATTTTCTAATTCTTCACCATCTCCTACAATATTATATTTAAAATCAGATATGCCATATACACTAACAATATTATGAACAATATTAATTATTCTATCTATTCTTTTTCCTTTAACTAATCTACATACTGTATAAGATGATAATACATTACTATTAAAATATTTTATTTTATTTGTACTATTAACAAAAAAACTTAATCTATTTGTATTTTTAAATCTTATCTTTGCTATTGCTTTATTACCTTCTGTTCCATCGTTAGTCATAATTATTCTATCTACCTTTAACCATAAAGACAATAATGTATCCCAATTTAATAATAATTTAAAATATCTCTTATTTATTAAAAAATCATTATATAAATTCCAAATTCCATAATACCTTGAGATTATAATTTTCTTATTTTTAAAAAATAAATTAATAATATGAGCCGCCAATACTCCATGTGGACCACCACCGTATAAGACATCAACATCTTTTTCTTTTGCTATTTTATACCCATTCCAAGCAAGTTTTATAATTGAGATATAACCTCTTAATTTTGAATAAATAGTTTTTAAAGTATGGTTTTTAAAATTCTCTCCAATTTCTAATTGAGACATATCTAATCTATGTATATTCACACCAACTGGATTTATAATATCTTGATAATGATAACTACCATGTATAGAATTATCTCGTGTAACTAGATATTCTACGCCCCATCCTTTTTTCACAAAATATTCTGGTGTTAACTTAACAACCTGTATTCCCTTATCTGTAAAATCCATAATTGACAGAAATAAAATACTTTTATTCATAACCTTCCTTAAAGTGAGAAATAAGATTAGACAATACTTTATTTTCATTAAATTCATTTTCTATAAATTGAATTGCTTCTAAGTCTATACTTAACTTAGAATTATCAAAAAGTCTTTTTTGCACAGAAATTTTCTCTACTAAATCATTACTATTTTTAAAATATATTGTATAAGGAAAATGATAATTATAAAAAACTTTTTTACCATACCCTAAAGCTTCTAAAACAGAAAAAGCTAGTCCATCATGTTCTGCATTTCGTAAATAACATATACTATTTACAAATTCTTTATCCATATCTACCCAACCTAATAATTTGATATTATTGGGTAAAGGCTTTTTATAACTATCTATACCAGCTACTCTAAATTCAATATCAGATAACTTTTTAGATATTTTAATAAGAGTATTCATTCCATAGTACTCCTCTTTTCCTTGACTCATATATGTTAACACTGTAAATATATCAGGTATTGATGTACTTTTATTGTGTGTATTATAAATAGCAATAGAAGCTACGTTTGCATCAATATCTATCTCTTTTAACTCTTCTTGAATCCAATTAACCTCGCATAAATATTTACTATTTTCAACAAGATTTTTATTGATATTTTCATTTTTATAATCATCAATAGCACTCAAAACATCACTACCAATAAAATGCTGTACTATTTTCTTATTAAATCTTAATGCAAGATTTAATGCACCACCACCACTTATAGAAGCACTTACACTATAAACTACATCTATTTTAAAAATATCTAATGCAAATTTTATTTTATCTATTTTTTTTTCATTTGTATTGTAAAATTTATAACTATTTTGTTTATCAAATTTAGATAATTGTTTCGTTAAAATTGGACCGAAATGGCTGTTTCCTATAATTGCTATATTCATCCTAATTTCCTCTGTTTTTTCGCAGGTATTCCAAATACAACTTCTTTTTTATTAACACTTTTTGTAACTAGACTAGAAGCCCCTACAACTGAGAATTTACCTACTGTAACACCTGCTAAAAGTGTTGAATTAACTCCAATCCAACATGACTCTTGCAACAATACTTTTTTTGAAACTCTAGTAAAATATTTTTTCATTGGTCTATCTCCTACATCTGAATGGCTAACAATGGTTACCTTTGCACCAATAACCACATTATCTTCTATCTCTATTTGGTTTGCTAAATCTAAATAAACATTTTGACCAATATAGCAATTATTGCCAACAATTAAATTTTCAAATAACTCTTTTTTTTAAAATTTTTCATTATCTATAATTAAATTACCTTTAAAGTGGTTATTTTTACCTATTTTTGCACCATAATATTTTAAGATTTCTTCTATATTATTTTTTCTACAAGTCGTTAAACTTTTTATTACATAGTAGCTTCCAAAAAGTGAATTAAAAAAAATAATTTTTACAAACTCTACTCTACTAAAAATATAAAGTAAAGCAATTTTAAACCTACTTAACATTTTAATTCCTTATGAAACCAATATAATACACACAAGTAATAAATTAACATAAAGACAGATAAGAATGTTATCACTATCTCTATTCCAAAGTTATGTAAAAGTATTATTATAAGAATATATATTATATTTCCAAAAAGACTAATATAAAAAATCTCTTTTTGTTTATTAAATATAATAGGGATAGAGGAGATAGACGAAATCAAAAAATTCATAAAAAGGTACGGAATAAGAATTTGACTATACTCTCCAGCAACTCTCCATTTTTCACCAAATACAAAAGCAAATAAATCAGGAGCTATAAAAAACAATATCCCAAAAGTGGGTAAAGCAATCAAAACTAATTTAATCATAACTACTTTAACATAAGGATAAAGTGCCTGATTATCATTATGTAAAGAGGAAAATTTTTTATACAACACTTGCCCTAAAGCTGAACCTATAATTCCAATAGGTACTTGCAAAACTCTTAAAGAGAGTGAATAGAATCCTAAAATAGTAGTACCAAAAAAACTTGATATAAGCATTACAGAACCACTATTTCTAACAATATCAATAAAAGCATGTAAAGAGTTCACTAAAGGAAAATCTTTATATTTTATCATCTGTTCTAGCATAACTTCTTTTTTTACATATTGTATTGATGTTGTATCATTTTTAATAAATTTATGTATAAGTACAAAGACAGATACAAACCTACCTACTATATTTCCTAAAATCAATCCACTATTTATACCTACATATTTTAAGAGTGGCTGAGATATTCCTATGGAGATACTTTGTGAAATTTGAGCATTAGACATATTTTTAAAATACTCTTTTCTATTTGACCAATAGTTAAAACTTTGAGCTAAACCTGCTAAAAGGATTGAGAGTGGGACTAAATAAATTATATTTCCTAAACTATTAGCATTCAGAGTGGTTAAAATAGATTCTTTAAAAAAAAGGATAATAAGAGTTATAACAAAAACAATACTAATTGTTATCAAAATAGATAAAGCAAGTATGTTTATAGCCTCTTTTTCACTTTTGGGTAACACTATAGCCATCTCATATCTTGCTGTAGCCACTATGGCTATAAAATTTACAATACCTATATATAGTGAAAAAATTCCGAAATCTTCAGGTGCATAAATCCTAGTCAAAATAGGACTAATAGCAATAGGTATAGCCTGTGCTATGGTTGTTCCTGTCATAAGGGTTAAAACATTACGAGAAAATTCTGACTTTGGTTTTAGTTTATTTAACATCCAAACCCCCTAAATACCCCACTAAACTCTTTCAACTCTTGTGGTAACTCTTTAGACATTTTATAAGTAGCCACACAAATAGATAATAATGTTAAATTTTTAATGTTGAATTTTGAATTATTTTTCATTTTTTTACAAATGAAATTTTGATAATTTAGCATTAAACATTCATAATTAAACATTACTCTTCCCTTGACTTGATTTTACGATACTTGTTAATAACTTGATTATCTCTTCTATATCGTTTTGTAAACTTTTAGTATGAGTATCATCTATATTTAAATAATCTGTTTTAATTAATAATTCTATCCAATATTTGCTTTCTCTTGCCTCTTTACTTGCAATAGCCATTTTCGCTATAAAATCAGCTTTGCTTTGTCCAGCTTGTGCCTCATTAATGTTCGCTCCAATAGATGTACCACTTCTTAAAAGTTGTTTAGACAATACATACTCTCTTTTTTCAGCACAAAGATACTTATAAAGATTTACAACTCTAACTGAGAAACTAAACGATTTATCTAAAATAATATTATCCTTCAATTTTTTCTCCATTCAAAATTAAACACTCACCATTCATAATTATTTTAACCAGCCAATTTCTCTAGACAATGTCTGGAGTTTTTCATTTTGATAATATTCAAGATAAATTCATTGTTCTCTTGAATATTTTTATTTAGCAAAACAACCTCTCATATTTCATCTACCCAAATGTATAATTTTCAATTCTTGTAATAATAATTTGTTTATAATCTACATTATCAATTAAAAAATTATAAACATCCATATATCTTTTTTCTTTAAGTATTTTATGCAAAACTTCATTATCAAATTTCATATAATCATGAATCATACTATTTCTAAATCCAATAGCACCACTTAAAGAATAGTACTCTTCATCCTCTATTGCACCAATATCATAAAGAAAATTTAAAGCATCTTTACTTCTTTGGGGGATTATGGGACAACCATAATATTTTAAAATTCTCTTTGACTTTCCAATCAGATTCTCTATCATAACCTGAAGTGAATTTTTAGCTGCTCTTAGTTCAATAGGAGACAATATATCTTTATCTGATAGTATATCCAATATCTCTTTCTCTTCATTTGCAATATCAATTGTATGTATTAAATAATCTTTGAAGTTCATTTTCATCTCCTTTTAGTAATATATAGTTATCTTTTATACTATTTATAATACTTCTATTTGCATGAGCCAAATCTACTATATCATAGTCATACTCTGGTATATTAAAAATAGCACCAATATCATTCCATACCTTTGATATACTACCCCATGATACTTCAAAATCATCTTTTACAAGTATAGCAAAATCATAATCACTCTTTGGATTATATGTACCATTCGCTCTTGAACCAAAAAGTAGTGCTATCGTTACATAATCAAATTTTAAATCATTGAATTTTTCTATGAGTTCTTCTTTACTTATCTCTTTCGTTTTTGAAAATACTCTTTTTCTGTATATCATTTTTTAGCATCCCTAACCCTCAAAAACACAGGAAACCTAGGCTTCCCATACTTTGTCATCTCTTTATATTTAAAAGTAATCAAACTTCCAATAGCAGGTGGATTTTCTCTTTGTTTATCACTAAATCCACTACCTATTTTAAAAGTAACATTATTATCCATTTTACAAGTTACAGAACCCATTAGGTTTTGATACTTTCCATGCCCTTTATTATAAGCGATAATTCTACACTCTTTATCTAAAAAAGTTTTAACTTTTAATGCTTTATTTGTTCTTTTTGCAATGTATAACGCTTTTGGGTCTCGAACGACCACTCCCTCTCCACCTTTTTTTTCGATTTTCGTTAAAAAATGTTCTAGCTCTTTTTTATCTTTAATGGAAATTTGTGGGATTATCTTTATAATATTATTTTCATAAGGCTTTACTTTTGCAAGACGTGTAAACAATCCACCTTTTGCGTGTGGCACTTCAAATATGTAGTGTTTTATCTCGTGCCATTTTTGGCTTGGAGTTTTGTCTCTTACAATAGAGGAGATGTTTTCAAAATCTCCTCTCTTACTCCATAGCTCTCCATCTATCTCAAAAGGAGGGTAATTTTTTGTAAACCACTTTGGAGCATGAATTATCTTTCCACCTCTGCTTATTAGATTTTTTCCATTCCAATAGGCTCTTATGCCATCTAGCTTTTCGCTCATGACCCAGCCACTAATATTTTGGTCTTTGTAGACTTTTAGGAGAAGTAGCTTAGGTTTTTGTGCAAAAATAGATAGACTAAATATTACTACAAATATAGTTAATCTCATCATCATTCAAATAGGGGTTCATAGGCAGACTCATAATCTCATTAGAGACCTTTTCAGCTATAGGGAAGTCCCCTTTTTTATAACCTAAATAAGCAAAACACTCTTGCAAATGTAGAGGCATAGGGTAATGCACAGCCGTAGGAATACCTTGCTCTTTTAATTTAGATTGAACCTCATCTCTATTTTGAACTCGAACACTATATTGAGCAAAAGCAGAAGTAGCTTTTTTATCTACAAAAGGTAAAACTAAATCTTTATCTTTTAAAGCTTGGTTATATTTCTCTGCTACCTCTTGACGAAGAGCTAAATCTTTTTTATAATGCTTCAACTTTACATCTACAATAGTACATTGAAGAGTATCCATTCGTCCACCCATACCGATGTATTTATGATGATAACGTTTACTTTGACCGTGAACCCTAAGGGACTTCATTTTAGTAGCTAACTCATCACTATTGGTAAAGACAGCCCCACCATCTCCAAAACATCCTAATGGTTTAGCAGGGAAAAAACTTGTGGTTGAAATGTCTCCTAAATTGCTATCGTATACACCATTAAATGTACTTCCAAAACTTTGAGCTCCATCTATTATAATTTTTAATTTTGAATGTTTAATTTTTAATTTTTCTAGTGCATCAATATCAGATGGTTGTCCATATAGACTTACTGCTATTATAGCTTTTGTTTTTGGTGTAATTTTCTCTTCTATTTTAGTGGGGTCTATATTGTAGGTTTTTTCATCTATATCTACAAAGACTGGTTTTGCTCCTAAAAAGGCTATGGTCTCGGCTGTAGCTATAAAGGTAAAAGG
>JALUKJ010000194.1 GCA_027056615.1 Campylobacteraceae bacterium
ATTTATTATTTATTATTTTATAGGTTTTTCATATTATTTTCGCTAAGATTCTAGTGAGAAAACAAATTAAAAAAAAGTATTAAAATGACAAATATCATTCTCTGTGGAGGAAATGGAACAAGACTATGGCCAATCAGTCGAACACTTATGCCAAAACAGTTTGTAAAACTATTTAATAATAAATCACTATTTCAATTAACAGTAGAGCGAAACTCAAAAGTATGTGACTCTCAATTCATAGTTTCAAATACAGAGCAGTACTTTTTAGCACTTGACCAATTAGAAGAGCTAAAAAAAGATAATAACAGATATTTACTAGAGCCTATAGGACGAAATACAGCTCCTGCTATTGCTTTAGCATGTATAGCTTTAGATAAGGAAGAGATAGTATTAGTTACACCATCTGACCATTTAATAAAAGATGAAATAGAATATAAAAAAGTCTTAGAAAAATCTAAAGAACTAGCAGAACAAAATAAATTAGTTACTTTTGGAATAACTCCAACATTTCCTGAGACAGGTTTTGGATATATAGAAGCTGATGGAATAGATGTAAAAGCTTTTCATGAAAAGCCAAATACAGAAATAGCCACTAAATATCTTGAAGCAGGAAATTATTATTGGAACTCTGGAATGTTTTGTTTTAAAGCAGGTATTTTTCTTGATGAACTTAAGAAATATTCACCTAAAATTTATGAAGCATCATTAAGTGCTTATAAAAATGCCAATAGAGATAAGATAATACGTATTAAACATAAAGATATGTTAACAATACCTGAAGATAGTATTGACTATGCTGTCATGGAAAAAAGTTCTATTGTAAAAGTAGTGCCATCAGATATAGATTGGTCAGATGTAGGTAGTTTTGATGCCCTTGATAAAGAACTTCCTAAAGATGAAAACAGTAATACTCTAAATCCTAATTATATAGCTATTGATTCTAAAAATAATTTTATTTATGGAAATTCAAGAAAAATTGCTACTGTTGATATTAAAGATTGTATTATTGTTGATACAGGAGATGCCTTGCTTATCTCAAAAAAAGGTTCAAGTCAAAAAGTAAAACAAGTCATTTCTGAAATAAAAAAGACAACAGATTTACATCATGTCCACCTTACAGCCCATCGACCATGGGGAACATATACAGTACTTGAAGATACTGCTCACTATAAAATTAAGCGAATAGTTGTTAAAGCAGGAGAGCGTTTGTCGTTACAAAAACACTACCATCGCAATGAACACTGGATAGTGGTTAGTGGAACAGCAACCGTAACGGTAGGAGAGAAAAAAATGCTTATTCGTCCCAATGAATCAACCTATATAAAGATGGGTGAAGTTCATCGTTTGGAAAATGAGGGTAAAATTCCAGTGGTACTCATAGAAGCCCAAGTAGGCGAGTACACAGGTGAAGATGACATAATAAGAATTGAAGATGATTATAAACGAGGATAAAATTAAAATGGATAATAAAAAAGTAGCACTGATAACAGGTATAACAGGACAAGATGGAAGCTATCTAGCAGAATTTTTACTAAAAAAAGGCTATATAGTCCATGGTATAAAAAGAAGAACCTCTCTTTTTAATACAGACAGAATTGACCATCTTTACCAAGACCCACATGTAGAAAATAGAAATTTTATTTTACATTATGGTGATATGACAGACTCTATGAACTTAACAAGAATTATTCAAGAGGTTCAACCAGATGAGATTTATAACTTAGCTGCTATGAGCCATGTAGCTGTTTCGTTTGAGACACCTGAATATGTAGCCAATGCAGATGGTACTGGAACCCTTAGAATTTTAGAGGCTGTTAAATTACTAGGTTTAACTAAAAAAACAAAAATCTATCAAGCATCTACTTCTGAGCTATTTGGAAAAGTACAAGAGACACCACAGAGTGAAACAACACCTTTCTATCCACGAAGTCCGTATGCTGTAGCAAAGATGTATGCCTATTGGATTACGGTGAACTATCGTGAAGCTTATGGTATGTTTGCTTGTAATGGAATTTTGTTTAACCACGAGAGTGTTCCCAAAAATTCCCCACTTATAATAAAAAAAGATAATAAGATAGATATTCTACCTATAGAAGATTTATTTAGAACAAAAGAGCATAGATATAAAGGTATTTTAAAAGAGTATGAAGATTCTATGGTTTGGAATGGAGAAGATTGGACAAAAATAATTGCTGGAACTTGTTATCAAGATAAAGATAAAAAAATGAAACTCATTCAAACAAGAGAGAGTAGTTATGAAGCAACATACGAGCATATTAGCTTTTTAGAAGATAATAGTGAGATTAAAACTAAAGATATAAAAGAGGGTCATTTTGTTTTTAAAACAGAGTTTCCTAAAAGCATTGAACTATTTGAAAGCAGTCTAAAGTTAGCAAAATTTATAGGTTTTTTAGTGGGTGATGGGTCTATTGATGATAGAGGTAGAATTAGATTAACAGGCAGTGATAAATCTTTATTAATAAGAATCTCTGATTTATTGACTTTAGAGTTTGGATGGAGTTATAGAATTAATAGTTATGGTAGTGGAAATTTTGAAACTTCAACTAAGGATATTTGGCAATTAGATATTAATAATGATGTCAATTTCGGATTATGGCTTAAAAAAGAGATTTATACAAAACATTCAAAAGAGAAGAGAGTACCATTATTTATTTTAAATAGTAAAAAAGATGTTAAAAAATCTTTTTTTGATGGCTACTATTTAGCAGATGGTAGAAAAAATGGAAATGAGACATATTATTATAAAGGTTTTACTACAAATTCATCAACATTATGTCTAGGACTAAATTATATTTTTAAAAGTTTTTCAAATCAGACCATTAAAACTAAATCAGAATATAGAGATGGAAAAAGATATTATTATACACAGTTTAGAACCAACAAAAAGACAACAAAAGGAAATCATCTAATTAAAGAGTTGAATGAAGTTATTAATGTTATTGACACTAAAAGTGAAGATGGTTGGTTTTTTGATATTCAAACTGAGTCTGAAACATTTGCAACAGGTTCAAATCTTTTCAAAGTACACAATAGCCCTGTAAGGGGAGAGACATTTGTAACAAGAAAAATTACAAGAGCAGTTTCAAAAATTGCTTTAGGTTTACAAGATAAACTCTACCTTGGAAACTTAGATGCAAAAAGAGATTGGGGACACGCACGCGATTACATAAAAATGATGTATTTAATATTACAAGCAGATGAGCCAGAAGATTGGGTCATTGCAACTGGAAAAACAACAAGAGTAAGAGACTTTGTAAAAATGGCATTTGCCTATGTGAGTGTTGAGCTTGAATTTAAAGGTGAAGGAGTCGATGAAAAGGGATATGTTCTATCTTGTTCTAATCCTGATTATCAACTTGAAATTGGAAAAGAGGTTGTAGCTGTAAACCCAAGATACTTTAGACCAACAGAGGTTGACCTACTTCTTGGTGACCCAACCAAAGCCGAAACAAAACTAGGCTGGAAGAGAGAGTATCAACTCAAAGAGCTTGTTCATGATATGATGGAGTCTGACCTTAAGCTTATGACCAAAGACCAATATCTCAAAGTTGGTGGTTATGTTACTATGAACTATTTTGAGTAATAGGGAAGTTAAAATGAAAAAAGATAGTAAAATCTATATTGCAGGACACCGAGGTTTAGTCGGTTCTGCTATTATCAAAAATTTAGAATCAAAAGGTTACACTAACCTTATTTACAGAACCCATAAAGAGTTAGATTTAACCAATCAAGAGGAAGTAAAAAGATTTTTTGAGCAAGAGAAACTAGAATATGTTATTTTGGCAGCAGCCAAAGTAGGTGGAATTGTAGCAAACAATACATATAGAGCAGAGTTTATTTATGAAAATTTACAGATTCAAAACAATGTTATTCATCAAAGTTACCTCAATGGGGTCAAAAAACTACTCTTTTTAGGAAGTACTTGTATCTACCCTAAAAATTGCCCTCAGCCTATGAAAGAGGAGTATCTACTAACAAGTGAACTAGAATACACCAATGAACCCTATGCCATTGCTAAAATAGCAGGAATCAAAATGTGTGAGAGTTATAATCTACAATATGGTACAAACTTTATCTCTGTTATGCCAACAAACCTTTATGGAATAAACGATAACTTTGATTTAGAGACTTCACATGTATTACCTGCACTACTTAGAAAAATACATGAAGCCAAAGAGAACAATACCCCAAAAGTAGAGATTTGGGGAAGTGGAAAACCACGACGAGAGTTTTTATACTCTGAAGATATGGCAGATGCTTGTGTTTTTCTTTTAGAAAATAGAGATTTTAATGAGACATATAGTTCAGAAGATAAAGAGATAAGAAATACTCATATAAACATAGGTACAGGGGTGGATATATCTATAAAAGAGTTAGCCTTGACTATTAAAAAGATAGTTGGTTATGAGGGTGAACTTTATTTTAATACAACTAAGCCTGATGGTACAATGGTTAAGCTAACAGACCCTTCTAAACTTCATGGGCTTGGATGGAGACATAAGATAGAGCTTGAAAAAGGAATAGAGAGGGTTTATCAATGGTATATTTCTTAATAACCTGAGTTTGACTATGCTACTATTTTCAAAAATAAATTCGTAGGTTGGGTTGCCCTCATCCAGACATTAATTTGCATTAATAAAATATTTTAATATCAATATTTAGCAATATTTAGCAATATTAAATAATATATTGATATAATTGTTTAATAAATAGTTAATAACCATTGAGAATTATGAAAGAAGTTATTAGTTATAATATATAAATTACATTCGATAGAGATTTATAAGTACCTGACCATATTAAATATCAGGTACTTAATAAGAGATAAAATCTTTTAAAAGTATAGAAACAATAGGGAGAGAAAAATTATGAATGCATTAATTACTACTAAAAATTTACATATAGTAAAGAATGAAAAAGTAAAAGGATATTCTTCTATTCAGTACAGTTTAAAAAGAATATTTGATATAATCATGATTCTATTAGTTTTTATTCTCTCTTTACCTATTGGACTATATACAATTTATCGTATAAGAAAAGAGTCAAAAGGTTCTATTTTTTTTAAACAAAATAGGGTAGGACTAAATGGGGAAATTTTTACCTGCTATAAATTTAGAACTATGCATACGAATTCACATTTTAACCCTTATACTGAAGACAATGATAGTCGTGTATTTCCTTATGGAAATATAATGAGAAAATATAGAATAGATGAATTACCTCAGATATTTAATGTTTTAAAAGGTGATATGCACCTAATAGGTCCTAGAGCAGAATGGGATATTTTGGTTGATAATTATAGTAAAAAGATTAATGGTTATGAAAAAAGACATGTAGTTAAACCAGGTATTACAGGTTTAGCGCAAGTCTCTTACCCCTATGGACGAAATATTAATGATGCCATAGAGAAGTTAAAGTATGACCTGTTCTATATTAAAAATTGGTCTCCTTGGTTGGAATTGAAAGTGGTTTTTAAAACGGTTTTGGTTATTTTGGGTAAGGAAGGTATTTAAATGCGGCTATATAATTATAAACAATACTTTCATAAAGTTAAAGGGTAGAAAAGATGAAGTGGTATAGAGAGTTTTATGGAGAAAAGAGATAATGAAATATAAAAATGTAAAAAAACAATTACAAGATAAACCAAAAAATTGGCTTATAACTGGTATAGCAGGTTTTATAGGTTCTAATTTATTAGAAGAGTTATTAAAATTAAACCAAAAAGTGATAGGTTTGGACAATTTTGCAACAGGTCATAGATATAACTTAGAGCAAGTAAAACAAGCTGTTTCAAAAGAACAATGGGAAAACTTCACTTTTGTAGAAGGCGATATGACAGACTTTTCCATTTGTCATAGTGTTACTAAAGATGTAGATGTTGTACTTCATCAAGCAGCTCTTGGTTCTGTTCCTCGTTCTATTGATAACCCTATAGTCACAAATCATGCAAATATCACAGGCTTTTTAAATATGATAACAGCTGCAAAAGATAATGGTATCAAAAGATTTGTTTATGCTTCATCATCTTCAGTTTATGGAGATTCACAAGAACTTCCAAAGGTAGAAGAAAAAACTGGTAATGTACTTTCACCTTATGCAGTCACAAAAGCTACAAATGAACTCTATGCAAATGTTTTTCATCTTCAGTACGGTATGGAGACAATAGGACTTAGATATTTTAATGTATTTGGTAAACGACAAGACCCAAATGGTGCTTATGCAGCAGTTATGCCAAAATGGATATCACAGATGCTCTCAAATGAAGATGTATATATAAATGGTGATGGAGAAACAAGTCGTGACTTTACATACATTGATAATGTTGTACAGATGAACATCATGTCAGGAACAACAACAAATGAAAATGCCTTTGGTCAAGCATATAACACAGCAGCAGGTGGAAGAGAAACACTTAACAATCTTTTTACAGCTATAAAAAGTGGACTGGAATCAAATGTTGAAAACCTAGATGTACCTAAGCCTATCTATAGAGATTTTAGAGCAGGAGATATACGACATTCAAATGCAAACATAGATAAAGCAAAAAACATTATAGGTTACAATCCAACTCATACCCTTGAAGAGGGTTTAGTGGAATCAATAGAGTGGTATATTAATCAATTGAGAATGGAAAATTGAGAATGGATAATGTAATTGTCAATAAATCATTTAAGTTTGCTGTTAGAATAGTAAAACTTTATAAGTATTTATGTGATGAGAAAAAAGAGTATGTGTTATCAAAACAGCTTTTGCGATGTGGAACTTCAATTGGTGCAAATGTAAATGAAGCTCAAGAAGCACATAGTAAAAATGATTTTATCTCAAAATTATCTATCTTACTAAAATAAGCAAGGGAAATAGAATTATTGAAAGAAACTGATTATTTAACAATCAAAGAAGCAGATAGTTTATTAGACAACTTAACAAAAATACTAAAATTATTAATTTCAATTATAAAAACAACAAGGACAAATAATGCAAAATAAAGAATTATCAACTATCAATTCTAAATTATCAATTGCCATAATAGGTTTAGGATATGTAGGGCTTCCTTTAGCTCATGCTTTTAGTAGTAAGTATAAAGTAATAGGTTTTGACATTGCTCAATGGCGAATAGATGAACTTATGAGTGGTGTGGATAGAACTCTTGAACTAAATGAGTCACAAGTCAAAGAAGCTTTGTCAAATGGTATGGAGTTTACAAATAAGTTAGATGATATATCTGATTGTAATATCTACATAGTAACAGTTCCAACCCCAATAGATAAGCATAAGAAACCAGACTTAACTCCTCTTATAAAAGCAAGTGAGACTATAGGTAAAGTTCTTAAAAAAGATGATATAGTTATCTATGAAAGTACAGTCTATCCAGGTGCTACAGAAGAAGAGTGTGTTCCAATACTTGAAAAGTTTTCAAATCTTAAATTTAATGAGGATTTCTTTTGCGGTTACTCTCCAGAGAGAATTAACCCAGGAGATAAAGAACATACTGTTACAAAAATTAAAAAAGTAACAGCAGGCTCTACTCCCGAAATCGGGAAAAAAGTAGATGAACTCTATGCAAGTATTATCACAGCAGGTACTCACTTAGCACCAACAATAAAAGTGGCAGAAGCTGCAAAGGTAATAGAAAACTCTCAAAGAGATATAAACATAGCGTTTGTAAACGAACTTAGTATGATATTTAACCGTTTAGGAATAGATACAAACGCAGTATTAGAAGCTGCAGGAACAAAATGGAACTTTTTACCATTTAAGCCAGGTTTAGTTGGAGGACACTGTATTGGTGTTGACCCTTATTACCTAACACATAAAGCTCAAGAGGTCGGATATAATCCAGAGATTATCTTAGCAGGTAGAAGACTCAATGATAATATGGGGATTTATGTAACCTCTCAAGTTATAAAATTAATGATTAAAAAAGGTCATAAGATAGAAGGTGCTAAGGTTCTTGTGATGGGTATAACTTTTAAAGAGAACTGCCCAGATATAAGAAATAGTAGGGTGATAGATGTTATACGAGAGCTTCAGGAATATGGATGTGATGTAGAAGTAACCGACCCATGGGCAGACCCAAAAGAGGTTAAAGACGAATATGGAATTGAGTTAATTGATAATGAAGAACTGAAAATGGAGAATTATGGTGCAGTTGTATTAGCAGTGGCTCACGATGAATTTAAAGAACTCAACTTTAATAACCAAAATCAAGTAGTATTTGATATCAAATCTGTACTTGACAAAAGTGATGGAAGATTATAGATGAAAGGAATTATTTTAGCAGGTGGTAATGGGACAAGGCTTTATCCAATTACCAAAGGAGTTAGTAAGCAATTGGTTCCTATTTACGATAAGCCTATGATTTATTATCCATTATCAGTTTTAATGTTAGCTGGAATAACAGAGGTTCTTATAATATCTACACCAACAGATTTACCTCGTTTTAAGTCTCTTTTAGGAGATGGTGGTGAAATAGGTATGCAATTTTCATATATAGAACAACCTTCTCCAGATGGACTAGCACAAGCTTTTCTACTTGCAGAAGAGTTTTTAAATGGTGATGATGCTTGCTTAATATTGGGAGATAATATTTTTTATGGTGAAGGCTTGACGGAACTTTTGGCTCAAGGGGTTAAGAGGGCTACAGAAGAGAGCAAAGCAACAGTATTTGGCTATTATGTTAAAGACCCTGAGCGTTATGGCGTTGCAGAATTTGATGAAAATAGCAATGTAATATCTATAGAAGAAAAACCACAAAAACCTAAAAGTAACTATGCAGTTGTAGGGTTGTATTTTTATCCAAATGATGTTGTTAAAAAAGCAAAAAAGGTTAAACCAAGCGATAGAGGAGAGCTTGAAATTATTGATTTAATTAATTTTTATCTTGATGAAAAAAGGTTAAGTGTTGAACTTATGGGTAGAGGCTATGCGTGGCTTGATACAGGCACACACGAGAGTTTACTAGAAGCTAGTATGTTTATACAAACTATAGAGAATCGTCAAGGTCTTAAAGTAGCTTGTCTTGAAGAGATTGCCTTTGAAATGGGTTACATTTCAAAAGAGAACCTCATAGAACTTGCTCAACCTCTTAAAAAGAATCAATATGGGCAATATCTTTTACAGAGAGCTAAAGATAAAAGGGATATAGAGTGAAGTTTCAAAGAACAAATATAGAAGATGTAATCATAATAGAACCAAAAGTGCATGGTGATAGTAGAGGTTATTTTGTAGAAACTTTTCGAGCAGATAAGCTTGAAGAGTTTTTAGGTTATAAAGTAAACTTTATTCAGGATAATGAGTCTAAATCTTCTTATGGTGTTTTAAGGGGGCTTCACTATCAGCTTCCACCATTTGCACAAACCAAGCTTGTCCGAGTTATACAAGGAAAAGTTTTAGATATAGCAGTAGATATTAGAAAAGGAAGTCCAACTTTTGGTAAATATGTTGCAGTAGAGTTAAGCAGTAAAAATAAAAAACAACTTTTTATTCCCAGAGGTTTTGCACATGGATTTGTTGTTTTAGAAGATGATACTATATTTGCCTATAAGGTAGATAACTATTATTCTGCGGAACAAGATAGAGGAATATTTTTTGACGATGAGAGGTTAGGAATAGATTGGAAAGTTTCTTATAACGAAATTAAGCTATCTTCAAAAGACAAGATTCAACCAAAACTAAGTGAAACTGAAGAACTATTTGATTTTAACACAAACTATTACGGAGATAATTAAAAATGGAAAAGATACAAGTATTAAAGCCAAGATACAGAGTTGAAGAGTGTTTAGCAGAAATCAGAGAGTGCTTAGAAATTGGATGGACTGGTATGGGTTATAAGACTGTAGAATTAGAAGAGAAATGGAAAGAATATACCAATTTACCACATGCTCACTTTCTTAATTCTGCAACTTCTGGATTGCATTTAGCTGTAAAGATATTAAAAGAAAAAAATAATTGGAATGAAAATAGTGAAATAATTACTAGTCCTTTTACATTTGTTTCTACAAATCATGCAATTAAATATGAAAACTTGATTCCTGTTTTTGCAGATATTGATGAATCATTAAACCTAGATCCAAAATCTGTTTTAGATAAAATTACAAAAAATACAAAAGCTATTATATTTGTAGGTATTGGCGGAAATACTAAAAATATGATAGATATTATTAAAATAGCTAAAGAAAATAACATTTCAATAATATTAGATGCTGCTCATATGGCAGGAAGTTATTATAAAGGTAAACATGTTGGGTTTGATGTAGATGTTGCAGTATTCTCTTTTCAGGCAGTTAAAAATTTGCCAACTGCAGATAGTGGAATGATATGTTTTAATGATGAAGAAGACGATAAGAGATGTAGAGAACTCTCTTGGTTAGGAATTAACAAAGATACTTTTGCAAGAAATAATCAAGGTAATTACAAATGGGACTATAATGTTAATGATGTTGGATATAAATATCATGGAAACTCTATTATGGCAGCACTTGGATTAGTAGGACTTAAATATTTAGATATTGATAACTCATATAGAAGACAAATAGCATATTGGTACACTCAAAATTTAAAAGATAAAGTAGAAATTATTCATCACGAGAGCGAAGAAACTTCAAGACATCTTTTTCAAGTTGTTGTAGAAAATAGAGAAGAAGTAATAGAGTATTTAACAAAACACGAAGTTTTTCCAGGTGTTCATTATAGACAAAACACAGAATATCTGCCATATAAAATAGATTTTAACTGTAAAAAATCAAGTTATTACTCAGATAGAGTATTAACACTGCCTATTCATACTTTTTTAACAAAAAGAGATATAGATTATATTTC
>JALUKJ010000195.1 GCA_027056615.1 Campylobacteraceae bacterium
GGAGACTCTTTTGCACAAGTTAAAGAGGCTCACTACTCTTTTGCTCTATTTGGTTGGGTTGCACTACTTATTGTCTCTGTTTCGTTTCAAGTAGTTGAGATGTTTTACGTAACACCTAAATACCCAATTATGAGTAAATACCTTGTTACAACTATTGCCATGCTTCTTCTATTAAAGTTAATTGCTCTATTTATTAGCTTACCAACGGTTGGTATAGACCTCTTTTTGGCACTACTTTTTATAGTCTATGGAGTCATCACCCTAAACAGACTCTACAAACGAAAACGACCTACATCAGATGCTACTGTATGGTTTTGGCGTTTAGGTATGGGTCTACTCATTATCAGTATGACCATTACAGCTTTAGGTACCATAAGCTCTATAGATGAAGGTTTAAAAATGCTCTCTTACTTAGCCTTTATAGGTTTTGCACTGAGTATTGTTTTTGCCATGAACTACAAAATAGTCCCATTTTTAACATGGTTTCACCTCTCAAACCAAGGCTACATGGAAGCCCCAATGATGCATGATGTCATTCACCCTAAAAAAGCAAAGATTCATTTCTATATTCATGTCGCAATGCTACTGGCATGGTCACTGTACATACTCTTTAACCCACCTATGATAAGTATTTTAGCATCACTATTGGTAGTTCTATCATTTGGATGGTTGCTTTATCATCTTATTTTTGCAGTGAAGAAATATAACTATACGCAGAAACATACAGAGAAGATGGAGTGGTGATTTATATATGACCCGTAGGGGCAGACCGATGTCTCTGCCCTATATTTGTAAAATTTTAATTCCTATCCAAACAATTCAAATCGGAAAATGCTTGTTCTAAACGTTTAACAACAGAAGTTTCACCCTCTCGCAACCATTTTCTAGGGTCATAATACTTCTTATTTGGTTTATCTTCACCCTCTGGGTTACCTATTTGCCCTTGCAGATAAGCATGGTACTGAGCCGCATAAGCACGTACACCATCCCAGAAAGCCCACTGTGTATCGGTGTCAATATTCATCTTAACAACACCATACTCAATCCCCTCTCGTATCTCTTCAAGCGTCGAACCTGAACCTCCGTGGAAAACAAAATTAACTGGTTTTTCATCGGTGTTGAATTTCTCTTGAATGTACTTTTGAGAGTTGTCCAAAATGGTTGGAGTCAAGACAACATTTCCTGGTTTATAAACACCATGAACATTACCAAACGATGCTGCAATGGTAAACATAGGTGAAATCTTTAACAACTCTTCATAAGCATATGCAACCTCTTCGGGTTGGGTATAGAGTAGTGCATTGTCTACTTCTGTATTGTCTACACCATCCTCTTCTCCACCTGTTACACCAAGCTCAATTTCAAGAGTAATGCCAATTTTAGACATACGCTCTAAATAGGCTTTACAAGTAGCGATGTTCTCTTCTATTGGCTCCTCTGAAAGATCAATCATATGTGAAGAGAAAAGTGGCTTACCATACATTTCAAAATGTTTTTCACTGGCATCCAAAAGCTCATCAATCCATGGAAGAAGCTTTCTTGCTGCATGGTCTGTATGTAGAAGTACAGGTATACCATAAGCTTCTGCTACTGTATGAACATGCTGAGCCCCTGCAATGGTTCCAAGAACGGCTCTTTTGTCACTTGGCATTCCTTTACCAGCATAAAACTCTCCTCCACCGTTAGAGAACTGAATAATAACAGAAGAATTTACTTTAGAAGCAGCCTCTAATACAGCATTTACAGATGATGTTCCCACAACATTCACAGCAGGAATAGCAAAGCCCTCTTTTTTTGCTATTGAAAATAACTCTTGAACTTGACTTCCACTCAAAACACCACATGGTAGATTATCTAATACTTTATTACTCATTTAACTTTACCTTAAATATTTTTTGTTTATTTTACAATAATTTTTGCTGTTTTTCTCATTTTTTGACTTATATCTTTCAATTCTTTTTTAAATTGAAGAACTTTTAGAGTTTTTACAATATCTTGTTTTACATCTTTAAAAGGAGTAATTCCTTTCTCTTTTTTATCTTCTAAATAGATAACATGATAACCAAACTGCGTTAAAACAGGCTCTGTTGTTATGGTTCCTACTTCTAAACTAAATGCAGCATCTGAAAACTCTGGAACCATCTGCTCTTGAATAAACCAATCTAATTCACCACCATTTACAGCACTAGGACCCATAGATTTTGTTTTAGCCAATCTAATAAATGTCTCTTTAAGTGCTAATTTATTCATCATAAGTTCATCAATAATATCATTGGCTTGGGCTTTTGTCTTTACTAAAATATGTCGTACTTTTACAGAAGCATCTCTATAAAACTTATCTAAATTATTTTTATAATACTCTTTTGCTTCTTTATCAGATACTGTAATCTCTTCTGCTTTCTCTTTCATCCAATAGTCAACGAGTAACTTATCTTTAGCCTTCTCTAATGCTATTTGAAACTCTAAATTATTTTCTATATGAAGACGTTTTGCCTCTTCTGCAAAAAGTTTTCTATCTATCATCTGTTCCAATATAGATTTTTTTTCATCTTCACTTAAAAAGCTATAATGTGCTCCAGGAATATTTGCTATAACAAAATTATTTACATCTTTTTGACTAATCTCTTTACCATCAACCAGTGCAACGATTTCCGATGCCCATAGACTAAACGTACTAAATAAAAACATTAAAAGTGTAGTCTTAACTATGACCTTCATTTTTTACCTTATATATATATTAAATTCATAATAATTATAACATAATAAAGTAAATGGTTTCTAAACAGTTTCAACTACATTTAAGTCACTATATATACTATGCTAAATAAAAAAGATATTTATAACCATGGCAAGTAAAAAAATAAAAAAAGCAACAAAAAAAGAGATTGAGGCTATAAAAGCTCTCTTTTTAGAACACTACCCCGACTCTCTTACAGAGCTTAACTACAACAACCTCTATGAGCTACTCATTGCTGTTATGCTTTCGGCTCAGTGTACAGACAAACGCGTCAACATCATTAGCCCTGCTCTTTTTAAAGCCTACCCCGACCCCATCTCCCTTGCCAATGCAGAGTTAGATGACGTAAAAGCCCTTTTAAATACCTGTTCATTTTTTAACAACAAAGCAAAAAACCTCATCAAAATGGCTCAATCGGTTGTAGAAAACTACAATGGAGAGATTCCACTAGAACAAAAAGAGCTGGTCAAACTAGCAGGGGTAGGACAAAAAACAGCCAATGTAGTGATGATAGAGTTTACAGGTGCAAACCTCATGGCAGTTGATACCCACGTCTTTAGAGTAGCCCACCGTTTAGGTCTTTCAGATGATAAAACAGCCACAAAAACAGAAGAGACCTTAAGTAAAAAGTTCAAAACAGATTTACACTTACTCCATCAAGCCATGGTGCTTTTTGGACGATACAGATGTAAAGCAGTCAAACCCGAATGCGATGACTGTTTTATGGCTCCTTATTGTAAGACGAGTGAGACTTTTAGAGTTTGACTTTGATGACGCTGATTTTTATTCCTGTTGGGTTTGTTTGGTTGGTGGTGGAGGAGTAAGGTCAATGCCAATGACTTAAGGAATTAATCCCAAAATATAGCGAGGCTAAAGCCATCGATTCCCTATATGCAATCTGCATTTTCGGAATCGGCGTGTTCACACCCGAATTATAAATTGGTCAAAAAATCCTTAAGTCATTGGCATTGGGAGTAAGGTTACTCCTCTTAAAGAGAGATAGGCTTAGAGATAAAGTTATAAAGAGCTTCATCAAGTGATATAAACGATGGTATCTTCAAGACTCTCTCTTTCTCTACACTCTTATCCAAATTAGCAATATTTAAAAAGACTTTCCACCCTGTTGGAACTTTGAGCATACTCAAATATCCATCTGATTTTTTGGTGGCTATCTCTTCGGCTCGTTTAAGTAAAACTTCAATATCTTTCTCTCGTTTTACAAGCTTTTTACCTGATGAAATATAAAGCTTCTCTTTGACCATTTTTAATAAAAAGTCATTTAGATTTCTAAATTTTACTCGTCTCTTTAAATTTTCAAAGCCTACCTCTTGTGAGAAAATAACCGTTAATTGCTGAATAAAAGAGTCTGTAAAAATATCAACCCCTTCGAAATCTAAAGCAATTAATTCATCACTATTTTCCATCTCTTCTAATATCATTTTCTTTATTTTTATACCTACTTGATGGCTATTGAGTGGTATAAAATTTTTCATTTGTATAGTTTTCATATTCTGCTCCTAATCGAAAAAGTCATCTAAATCATCTTCATAATCGCTATAGTCTATCTCAAAAATAGGATTGGTGTCAATATCATTATAACATCCTATCATAATTTCAAAGTGTGTTCCTACAATTGGTTCAAGCTCTTCAATATTACCATTGGGATAGAGAGGGCTAAAGGTTATCTCAAACTCATTGGTTCGACACCGAATCGACCCACATAAACTTCAAACTTATCAATAATAAAGATTCAACGGTAGGTATTATTCAAAAAATCAGACAACTGCTTTTTAAAAATTTCTACCTCTTCTCTATTATTAGATAAAATTTCAAAAATCTCATATTTTGTTTTAATTTTATGCTTAAGAAGCATTTTCCAAATACTTTTAGAATAATCTTTATGAGTAGGGTCTCTTTGTACATTGTATTTTTCTTTTAACTCTTGCTCTGGAAAAATACCAAATTCTCCCTTATTGAAAATTTCTAAACATTCATCCTCTATATCTTGAAATGGAGAGAAAAATATATCATGTTTATTTTTATAAGCACTCTTTTTTTTCATATCTCTATCTAAAACAGTACATACATTTTCTTGCTCTTCAAAAACTTTTTTATCTCTGTTTATATTCATTAAGCTTACAGTATTAGAAGCCCCACCAATAGGTAAAATAATATACTTTGCAAAAATATCTACATCCTTTAAGATATATTCCATATAGGCTTTAAGCATCTCATCTTCAGTTAAAATATACTTATCATAATCTTGAAAACCATAGAGTAGACTTTTGATATAATTATATGACTTATTTTCAAAAGAACATATTCCATTATTTAGTTCCATATAATAGAGTTCATTTTCATCAAGTGTTTTAATAAGAGCCAAAGAGTGAGTAGAAAAAAGAAGTTTAGTATTATACTCATGACTTAACTCTCTCAATTTCTCAACAAATCTTACTTGTGCCATAGCATCTAAACTAATATCAATCTCATCTATCGCAATGAGCTTACATTTTTTTTGAATAAGTTTATAAATATTGATAATAAAATATTCGCCTGAACTAAGATAATCTTCTCGAATATAGTAATCATTCTCTAAAACAATGACATAATATTTCTCTTTTTTAATACGAATCTCTTTTAAATTATCAAATCGGTTAGTATCATAAATATAGTTTAACATATCAATAAGGGAGGTAGGTTTTTTATAATTTTGAGAGATAATATTTAATCTTATTTCTCTATCTGCTTCTCCTATTTTTTGAAATTGTCTAAATCTTGCACCAAAAGGAATAGGAAGTTCTACATAAATATTTTTTAAAATATCTTCTGAAACCTCTCCTTTAAAATCTAGTGTTTCTATCTGCTTATTATATACAAACTGATAATCTTGAGTTAATGTATCTTTTGTAATAGTGTATTGAATTGAACTAGATTCCTTATAAATATACTTATTGGAAGTCTTGGCAAAAGTGTTAGAAGTAACAAGATTTTGTATGCCTTTAAAAAGCATGGTTTTACCTACACCATTTTTACCAATAATCACATGTAGTCCACTTTGAGATAAATCTAAAGAAAATGCTAACTCTTTGATATGTTGAATATCTTTAATGAGAATTGAAAAACTATTCATCTATATCTCTATGAACAAAGGAGTTAACAATATAACTTCCATATTTTTTCTTTAGTTTTGTAATAAACTGTTTATCTATTGATTTGATATGACTAAGACGACCTGAAACTTTTTCCAAATTTGAATCATAATTTTTTTCAAAAAAATCTTTAAATTTATCTTTATTTGAAAGATAAAAATGCAAAAGAACCTCTATCTCTTTTTTTATTTTTTTATCTACAGTAATTGTTCCATTAGGAGTAATTACCAAGCCTAAAAGCATTATTCTTGAACCCTTTCTTTGTAACTTAGTTTTTCTTTCATTTAGTTGTAAACTTTCTAAACCAAAGCTAATAAGTAACTCTTTCATGGTACTTAACAATAAATCAAATTTCTCATTAGTATTAGAAGAAAAAATAAAATCATCAGAATATCTAGTATAGATAATATCCTCTACTTTACAATATTTTTGCAGTTTATTATCAAATTGAAATAGATAAGCATTGCTAATTTTTGGAGAAGTAGGTGCACCTATGGGTAAAATATCATTATAGGAAACCAAGTTTACAAGAGTATCAATATAGTGTTCTATATCTTCTTCCTGAATGAGATAGTTCTTTTTGTTTTGTAAAATTAGATTTTTAATATCCTCTTTGTCAATATGTAAAAAAAATGACTTTATATCGGTACTTAAAATATATTTACTATCTTTATGAGGATAGATAGCATCATAAGTGCTGACTCCTTTCCGATAAGAAAAAACTACATCTTTGTTAACTTTCATAAAGTCAAAAATAAAAAAATTTAAAAACTGTTGGTATCGCTTAAGCTCTTTTGATGGAGAAAATGTATTTTTGGAATAAAAAATATCTTCATATTGAGTTTTTATATCGAGATTACAAAAATGATTAAATGAGTATTTATCATGAAAATAAGAGTTAAATGCTTTTTCAAGGGAGATTTTAGTCACGGTTTACCTTTTACTTCGGTTCTTAATTTTTAAGAACCAAGCTATTGTAAATATTGCACTTCAGAGGATTAAGGTTTTCTGACTGAAGATACTTCTAGTCACTTAATCATGAGTTTATTATAGCTTAAAATAGCTTAAAATAGCTTATCCTTTTTTCACTTTACACCCCAATAATTATATCTCCACTTCTTACAATTTTTTAAAACTATTTCTATATATGCTTACTCTCTAAAATCTCCAAGAAAATCCTCCTTACTCACCACCAAAAAACTCTCCTCTAACTCATGCTTAACCAACTTAGACTTCTTAATAAGTTGATGTTTAACTCTCTCTTTATTGACACTATTTTGCCATTTACATTCAATAAAACAGATATGTTTCTCGTCCATTACAACAAGGTCTATCTCTTCATTTTTGTTCCACCAACGACCAATTTTTTTGGGGATAAAGTCGATATATTTTGAGGGGTTATACAAAATATCTTCAGCTACAAAATCCTCAAAAGCAAAAGAGACAAATCGGTCGTTAAAGTTCATCTCAATCTCATCTACTACGCTATCTATCTGATTTATCTCTAACTGATTATAGTTTTTATAGACATAGTAGAACCAAAAGTTTAGAAATCTATCTTTAAATTTATATCGTCCCATTTTGCTTTTAAGAGGATTGCTCTCTGTAATAGGTATCTCCTTTAGCAAAATATCTAAATCTATTAGTTTAGCTAGATAGCGTGTAATATGGGTTGATGGTACTTGAAGTCGTGAGGCAATATCTCCTATTTTAGTAGAGCCTTTTGAGATGGTCTCTAAAATTGAAAAGTAGGTTGAGACATCATTCAACTCTTGCTTTAATAAAAAGTTCCCCTCACTATATAGAAATGCATTTTTGTTTAAGATATTGTGACGAATATTTTCCATAAAGCTTTTATCTACATCATAAAGTTCCAAATATTTAGGCACCGTTCCAAAAGAGGCAAAAATATTCATCTCATCTTCTTTTGTAACTGAGGGCAAAAAATCTTTAATGTATTTAAAGGCTAACTGTTTGAGATGAATATTGGTAGTTCTTCGACCATAAAGAGGAGCAGTATAGTCCAATATTTCAGAGTGCATCATCGAAATAACCGACCCCGATAAGATTAAATGAATATTTTGCTGTTGTAGTTGCATATCCCACAGTCGTTGAAGTTCACTAGAGAAGGCTTTGTCTATTTTACATAAATTCTGATACTCATCAATAACCAAAACCAACTTTTGCTTAAAATCATACTCATTAAGTAGTTCAAAGAGTTGTGTAAAACTCTCTAGCTTTATATCTTTTAAGTAGGGTTTATTTAAGAGCTTTAGGAGTTGAGGTTTAATGTTCTCTAACTGTATTAAAAAGTTTGCTTCAGTAGCATAGATAAAAAGCAGAGGTTTATCTTTGACATACTCATAAATCAATGCCGTCTTTCCAATTCGTCTACGCCCATAAATCACCGTAAATGCAGAACCTAACTTTTGATACTCCTGCTCTAATGTTTTTAGCTCATTTTTTCGATTATAGAACATTATGTAGCCTTTCATTATGTTTTATTTCATAATTATAGGCTACTTTTAATTTGATGGAGTTAAAGAACCACTCTACTCCCTATCAGCCAAACTCAAAAGAGCAGGAAGCAAAAGTATATCAATCACCAAGGCTACCATTAATGCAAACGCCGTAACAATCCCAAAGTTTTGATTTGGTGAAAAATCAGAATAAAGGGGTCAAAAATAAAGGGGTCAAAGCCTTTTAGTAAACAAAACTTAAATATAACTTCATCATCCTCTTAATAACCTCCGTTAAATTGGCAATGCCAACCGTAGGTCAAGAGCTAATGCCCAATGCCAATAACTTAAGGATTTTTTGACCAATTTATAATTCGGGTGTGAACACGCCGATTCCGAAAATGCAGATTACATATAGGGAATCGACGGCTTTAGCCTCGCTATATTTTGGGATTAATTCCTTAAGTCATTGGCATTGAGCTAATGCCACCTATGGACATAGGGGCAATCGCCATTAAAATAACAACTGATGGCAACTTAAAATTCCTCAGGTTTAAAGTCTAACCATCACCTCTTCCACCACCCTAAATATCTTCCCCACAGAGTCTAACTTTACCTTTTCATGAGTTGAATGGGGCGAAACAATGGTCGGACCGATGGAAGCAAACTTTATGTTTGGGTAGTGTTCAAGTAGCACTCCACACTCTAGCCCTGCATGAATGGCTTCATATTTGCTTGTACCATACTCTTTTGTCATGGCATCGTTTAGAAGCGAGGTGAACTCATTTATTTCTGGTTTCCATGCTGGGTACTTGTACTCCATTTCTGTTGAAAAGTTATACTTTTGAAAAAGTTCTAAGTACTGCTCATTTATCGCTTCTAATCCCTCTTCACTCATGGCTCTTGAACTGCACTCTATTTTGGCATGACCGTTTTCAAAGTTGACTATGGCTAGGTTTATGCTGGTATCGGGTAAATCAAACTCTTCATTATAACTGTTAACTCCTTGTTTAAAATCTGCAAGAAGATTTAAAAACTCATCACTCTCATAGACCTCTAAAGGCTCATTTAGCTCTTTTACTTTAACCAAATCGTTACCGATTAACGGCTCTGTTGAAGAGAGTCTCATTAGCACATTGGCAGGAATGGAGTTTCTTCGTTCACCTCCATGACAGGAAGCCACAAGCACCTCTTTGTCTGAGAGATACTCGGCTAAAACTTTTATGGCATTGGGTATGTTTTTATGAATCTCTACACCAGAGTGACCACCTGCCAAACCTGAGACAGAGAGTTCATAATTGTAGGCATAAGCCTCAGATTTATAAAAGCTCTGTTCAGCCAACAAATCAGCCCCACCAGCACAGCCAATACAGACGATGCCTTCATCTTCAAAGTCTATGTTTAACATGTATGAAGCACTTAACTCCAAACTTATGGAAGAGGCTCCTATAAGCCCTATCTCTTCGTCTGCTGTTAGTACAAACTCTAGCTCTTTTCCCTGCTCCATAAGTGCCATCATCATGGCTATAGCCATGCCATTGTCTGCACCCAGTGAGGAGTCTTTGGCATAGAGCCACCCCTCTTTTTCGTAGGTCTCAATGTGAGGAGCCTTGCCCATACAAACCATGTCATAGTGAGCTTGAAGAGCCAATTTTGGAGAGCCTTTGCTTATGAGTATGTTTTTACTCTCATCACTCTGAACATTGTAACCATGCTCTTTTGCGAAGTTAAGCAAGTAGTCATATAAGGCTTCTGTATTTTCACTACAGTGTGGTAGTTTTGTAATTTGTATAAAATGTTCTATAATTTTTTTTTGCATCTTTGTCTCTTTTTTTGAGCTATTATATTAAAGAGTTCTTTAAAACATGACAATTTGACATATATTTAGACTTTTTTATTTTTTTATCCTATGATTAGAACAATAAAGTAGAAAAGAGTAAACATGGCAAAGAAAAAAATACTATTTGAGTGTCAAGCATGTGGGCTACAGAGTCCTCGTTGGTTGGGTAAGTGTACAGGTTGTAACCAGTGGGACACCTTTGTTGAGCTTACATCAGAACAGATAAAGTTTGTAGAAGAGACCAAAAGCAGTAGCTCCTCACCCAAAACAAAAGCCACTTCTATTACCCAAGTTAAACAAGAGAACATAGAACGTTTTACCTCTGGCTCTAAAGAGTTAGACTTGGTTTTAGGTGGAGGCATAGTCCCTGGTTCACTCACGCTTATAGGGGGTAGCCCAGGAATTGGTAAGTCTACTCTACTACTTAAAATAGCTGGAAACCTTGCCAAAGAGAAAATAAACGTTCTCTATGTTTCAGGAGAAGAGTCAGCAGGTCAAATAAAACTACGTGCCGACCGTTTAGATGCCAATGAAAAAGCGTTATATCTACTCCCTGAGATAAACCTTCAAACCATTTTAACAGAGATTAAAAGTAAAGATTATGGTTTTATTATTATTGAC
>JALUKJ010000196.1 GCA_027056615.1 Campylobacteraceae bacterium
TTGCTTTTCCCTTACTCTTTATTCCTGTGGTCAATATCTTCACACAAATTGCATTATGGATATGGCTCACAAAGGACACTATGGGTTACGATGCCATTACTCTTACTTCATCAGAAATGACAAAAGAGAAACTTAAAGAACATAGAAAAGCCTTATGGTTTATCAGTTTTGTAACCGTTCTATTTAACTTTATACCCATACTTAACCTCTTTGGACCATTTTTTGGAGAGATTAGTATGTTTCACTATTTGAAAAACAAAAAGTAATCTACTTTTTTTCTATTTGGGTTCACTTAGCGTGAACGGTACTAGATAGTGTATACGTCTAAGCAGGAGAGATGGAAGTTAGCAAAAATCTACTTCGTTCGTTTCTCTTTCTCCTCAATACCACTCATGCCAAATCGACGAGCTAACTCCTGTTTTACTCTATCAGGAGAGATGTCACGATAGCCTAAACCAACTAAAGTATGATATAGCAAATCAGCCGATTCATAGATAACTTGTTTATCTGATTCTCTATCTATAGCAACACAAACTTCATCTGCCTCTTCACGAATTTTAGAGAGCATTAACTCTTTGTCATTTAGAAGTTTTTTTGTCCAAGATTTTTTACTCTCATTTGAGTTTTTACGTTCTAAGATAGTATGGTAAAGGGTATCTACTACACTATACATAGTATCAGTATCTATCTCTTTTTCAAGTACACGTTTATCTTGTGTTACAGAGGTAAAAAAACAGCTTTTAGTTCCTGTGTGACATGCTACACCATTTTGGTGAATTTTGAGTACTAGGGTATCTGCATCACAATCTAGTAAAATATCTTTAATCTCTTGTGTATGGTTAGAGCTTTCACCCTTTTTCCAAATTCGTTGTTTGCTTCTACTAAAGTAGTGAGCGTAACCAGTACTGAGTGTTAAGTTATAAGCCTCTTCATTCATATAGGCTAACATTAGAACTTCATTTGTCTCATAATCTTGTGCAATAGCAGGTATAAGTGGATTTTTATTCCAATCAATGGTCATAGGGTTCTCCGTAGGGTGCGATTGCCATCGCACCAAAAATTTATTATTGTTGTGCTGAAATAACTTTTTGCTCTTTACCTTTAGCGTCAACCCAAATATTAGGAACAGCACCACCAGGAGTTAAGAAGATTTGAGCATTTGTGTTAACTTTAAGAGCGTCATTAAATTTACCTTGAGTCTTAATCTGTTCTAATTGTAAAAGTTCAACAGTTAGAGAGTTTGAGATAAGTTTGTTTGCTTTGGCTTGTTCCTCAGCTTCAATACGAATCTTATCTGCTTGACCTTGGGCAACAATTCTGTTTCGTTCCGCCTCACCACGTGCAATTTCTGCATTTTTTTGTGCCTCTTGTTTCGCACGTTCTTTTTGTTGCTCTGCAATATTAACATTTTGTTTTTCTGCTTGAAGCTCTTCGATTTTTTCTCGAATCTTCTCAGGAAGAACAATATTTCTTAGTTCAACAGAAGCTATAATTACAGGTTTATTGTCAAGAGCATTAACTTTTTCCATCACTTTTGTCTGAATAGCAGTAGCAATCTCATTTCTCATTTCAGGAAGTTTTTCAGCCGTATATTGTCCTACAACATCACGAACAACTTCACGTACTTTTGAGTTAATGATTTTCTCTTCCCAACTTGAACCCCACTCTTCAATGGTTTTAGGTGCAGACTCTGCTCGTAGACGGTATTGAACGGCAAGGTCAATATTTACAGTAAGTCCACGTTTATCAAGTACTGGAATAGCACGGTTACGCTTTAATCCTCCCTCTAATTCATCAGAACCTAGTGTACGAGCAGATTTATAGTTGTCTCCTGTCATGGTATTATTTTGATTTGAGTAGATAATCTGTCTCATACGTGTATTGACTTTTATAATTTGTTCTAACATTGGAATATAAAAATGTAGTCCTGCACTAAGAGGTTCCTCATTAAATTTACCTGTATGTACTTTAATTCCAACTTCACCAGAGTTAATAATCTTATAAGGTTTAAAGAAAATCATACCAGCAACAATAGCTAAAACAATAAAAATCCATGTTGGAGCTGATTTTCCTCCAATATTGTTGTTTCCACCACCGTTGTTATTAGGTTTGTTGGGTATTTTTGCTCCACCACCACTGCTATTGGGTTGTTTTTTCTTAAAATAGTCGTTCATGTCTGCTGGCATATTTGTCCTTTAAATGTTACTAAATATATGTTAGGTAATGTTTGTATTTTTCATTTCTTCCAAATACAATGTCAAAATAGTTACTTTGAATAATCTCAGTAATTGGTCCACGAGACCCCTCACCAATAATACGAGCATCAACTTCTCTAATAGGAGTAATCTCTGCTGCTGTTCCTGTTAAAAAGGCTTCATCTGCCACATAAACCTCTTCACGAGTGATTCTTCTTCTTGTTACTTTATAGCCCATATCTTCAGCCATTTCAATAACCATCTTTTGGGTAATAGAGGCTAAAGAGTTGTCATTTGGTGGGCTAATAAGCTCTCCATCTTTTACCATAAAGAAACAAGCACCACTAGCTTCTGCTACATACCCTTGGTCATCAAGAAGTAGAGCTTCATCATATCCACACTCTATAGCTTCAAATTTTGCCATTTGAGAGTTAAGATAGTTAGCTGTTGCTTTAGCTTTTCCCATACTTGAAGTGTTTGCAGGTCGAGTCATAGAGGCAATTTTAAGTCTAATTCCAGACTTTAGTCCCTCTTCTCCAAGATATGCTCCCCACTCCCATGCTGCTAGTACTGTCTCAACGGGAGCTCCTTTATGGTAAAGCCCCATAACTCCATAACCTAAAAAAGCAAAAGGGCGAAGGTAAATATTGTCCCCTGTAAACTCATTTTTTCGTATAAGTTCTACTTGTGCTTCATTTAACTCTTCGACTGAATATGGAATATCAATAAGTGTCATTTTTGCTGACTCTTTAAGTCGTTTTGTGTGGTCGTTTAGTCTAAAAATTGCATAACCATCATCTGTTTTATATGCTTTTGTTCCTTCAATAACACCATTTCCATAGTGTAAAGTATGTGACAATACGTGAGTTTGTGCTTCGTCCCAAGCTTTAAATTCACCATTCATCCAAATATATTTTGCTGCATCCATTTGTGCTTTGCTCCATTCTTTAATTAATCGAAACATTTTAGCTAAAGTCGTGTTAATATCTCTTTTTATTGGACTTTAAGGTCTCTCTTTATGCTAATATATTGGTTAAAAAATATAGGAAGATAAATGAAGATTTTTTTTAAATATTTGATATTGTTATTTAGTCTTTTTATTTTAACTGTTTTTTATCTATTTTTTACAGAATTAGGTAATAAGACTTTAGGTTTTATACTTGGTAAATACCTTTCTACAAAAACTCATAATAGACTAGTTGTTTCAAACCTTAATCTTGATAACTATCCTCAATTGATACTTGACATAAAAATAAATAATACATCTACTATTCATTTAGAGGGAGTAGCAAATAGTAATGAAGTAGAT
>JALUKJ010000197.1 GCA_027056615.1 Campylobacteraceae bacterium
CTCTCCATCAAGTAGTACTATTAATTAATATAATTTAAAATATAATTTTAAGTAAATAACTTTATATTATATTAAACTATAAATCATTTAAAAACAGAAAAAATTATTATTGAATTATCTTTCTACATCCCACAATATAATACTTTATAGCACTATATAAAAAGCAAAAAATCTTCAAAAAAACCACAATTACAACACAACTTTACTGCTATACTAATCTTAAGAACATAAGAGAATCAAATATATACACAGAAAAAGGAGGATTTAACTTATGAAAAAAACAATTTTAACAAACTTACTTATTGTCTCAACTGCCATTCTATTTACAGCTTGTTCCAGCAAAGAAGCTCCTGTAAAGAAAGCTCAATCCATTGAAAGTATTATTGCTTTACAACAAGCAAGAATTGCTTCATTACCATTAGCTCAAACCTATCCTATTCAAGAAGAGGTAACACCAGCTATTAGAACAACCACCTATGCACCATTAAACTATGTTCCTCCTAAGAGATATCAAAGAGCTTACTCAGCTCCAAGAGTTAATCCTTATATTGTTATCAATAAAATAGAGTGGGATGCAAAAAAACTTTTAGGTAAAAAATATGTTTGGGGAGCGACAGGTCCTTATACTTATGACTGTTCAGGATTTACTCAAAAAGTCTTTAGAGATGCAGGAATCAATATTCCAAGAGTTTCAAGAGACCAAGCAAAAGTTGGTCAACTTGTAGACTACTCACATCTTAGAAAAGGTGACATGGTATTTTTTGATACGCACAAACCACGTACAGGAAAAGTAACACATGTTGGTATCTACTTAGGTAATGGAAACTTTATTCATGCTAGTTCAGGAGCTAAAAAAATTGTTATTTTTAACTTTAACCAAAAGAAATATTACAAAAACCGTTTCTTATGGGGTAGAAGAGTTATCCATAATAATACAAAAATTGCTTCACTATAAACTAACCACTAAAATGAGTGGTTAGTTTAAGTACCTGACCATAATAAATGTCAGGTACTTATCTACTATCTTAACTCAAACTCTCCAAGAACATTAGATACAATCTCTATATAATTTTATTCTACTAATCTTTCGGAGAAAAAAACATGAAAACCATAACACAAAAACTAGACCTAGACAACTTTATAAACAACTTTAAAAACTTCTACGCAAGAGATAAAGCCATTGAGATGATGGGTGATATTAACCAGCACTTTAAGTATATCTCAGCACTCTCTACGGTGGAGTTTCCTAAAATTAAAGAGGTGATGAACCTAGATGTTCAGCTTAATCGGCTTAAGAAACAAGGGGTACTTTCTCTTGATGAGATTTATGCTTTTATGAGTATGGTTGGGTATTTTAATGCTCTAAAGGCTACCTCTTTGCCTGAACCTTTGGGGAAATGGATAGGTGAGATTAGTATTCCTGATGAGATTTCGGATATTATCTTGTATTTTACTGATGAGGGGAACATAAACCCACAGCGTGAACCTGAACTTTTTGATATTGAAAAGGCACTTAAGCTTAATAAATCGGAGCTTAAAGATAAGCTTTATCGGTTAGCTCACTCCTCTACGCTTAAAGATTATCTGGTTGATAGCCAAATTCACTTTATAAATGGGGAAGAGACCTTGATGGTACGTGGGGGATTTAACAAAGCCATTAAAGCCTCTGTGGTGGGTCGAAGTTCTGGTGGGTTCTTTTATATTTTGCCACAATCTATTGCCCACTTGAAAGAGAAAGAGTCGGCTTTGCTTAGTCGTAAAGAGGAGGTTATTTATAGGTATTGTCAAAGCTTTTCAGCTACTTTGCATAAGCACTTTTTGTTTATGAGATTTATTAACCGTGAGTATGATAAGTTTGACCAATATCAAGCTAGGGTGATGTTTGCTCGTGCTTATGACTACAACTTTATCTTGCCCTCAAAACGAAAAGTGGTGAAACTTAGTGAGTTTTGTCACCCTGCCATTGAGAAGCCAAAACCTGTGAGTATTTCACTTGAAAAGTCGGTGATGTTGGTCACTGGGGTGAATGCAGGGGGTAAAACCATGTTACTTAAGTCCCTGCTCTCGTCTGTTTTTATGTCTAAAAATCTATTGCCCTTTAAGTGTAATGAAGAGAAGACCGAAGTAGGACACTTTAAGAGCATAGAGGCTGTGATTGACGACCCACAATCGGTTAAAAATGACATCTCAACCTTTGCAGGGCGAATGGTGGAATTTGCTAAACTCTTTGAGAGAGAAAATGCCATTGTTGGGGTTGATGAGATAGAACTTGGAACAGATTCTGATGAGGCTGCATCACTATTTAGGGTGATGCTTGATGAGTTGCGTAAAAAGGGGATTACCTTTATAGTTACTACGCACCATAAACGTTTGGCTTCTTTGATGAGTAGTGATGATGATGTGGAGTTAATCGCTGCATTGTATGATGAGGCGAACCGAAAACCTACCTATACTTTTTTGCAAGGGAGCATTGGGAAATCTTATGCTTTTGAGACAGCAGAGCGTTATGGTGTGCCTGTGCATATTGTAGAGAAAGCCAAGAAGATTTATGGGGAAGATAAAGAGAACTTAAATGAGCTGATTGAGAAATCCACTACCCTTGAGCGTGAAATGCGTCTTAAACTTGAAAAGATAGATGATGACCTAAAGGCTGTAGAGCGTAAACGAGAAGATTTAGAGAATATTGAAGCCAAGCTCAATGAGCAACAACGAAAAGCTATCGCCACCCTTGAAAACCGATATAACGCAGCGACAAAACGAGCCTTGGAAGCGATGAAAGCTAAAGAGTCTACCGAGGGGCGACGACTGCTTAATGATGCCCATAAACATAAAGAGCGTTCTAAACAAGCTAAAGAGGTTAAGCAACCTAACAAACGTGTACTTCAAATGGGTGACCAAGTGAAGTATCGCTCTAAACGTGGAGAGGTTTTAAACATTAGAAATCAAGAAGCGACCATTGAAGTAGATGGCTTAAAAATGCGTGTACCTTTAAATCAACTGCGTTATTTAGAGAGTCCTACTAAAAAAGTAGTTCAAAAACCAAAGACGGTGGTCAATGTTGAGAAGTCTGGACGTGGGGCTATATCTATTAAGCTACTTGGGTGTTATGCTGATGAGGCGATTGATAAGCTTGATGTCTTTTTGTCTGATGCTTTGGTATCTGGTTTTTCTGAGGTTGAGATTATTCATGGGACAGGTTCAGGAGTTTTAAAAAAGGTGATTATTGATTACTTAAAAACCTATCCTAAACTTCAATCTTTTCATGGGCTTAAAGGAAACCTTGGGATTACTGTTGTTAAATTGTAAAACTATTTAGATATAATAATGCCATTTATAAAATATCGGAGCGATAAATTGAAGATTTCAGAAACTATTGATGAAGTTAAAAAAGAATTAAGTGGTGACGAGCAGATGTTGGTATCTGCTTTTAAAGTAGAAAAATTATATAAAAAACATAAATTTAAACTTTTTGCAGTTGTTGGTTTGACTGTTGCCTATTTTGG
>JALUKJ010000198.1 GCA_027056615.1 Campylobacteraceae bacterium
TAGTAATGAAGTAGATATGACATATCATCTTAAAGGTAATAAGTATCATTGGAATAATTTTTTTATAGATAGCCCTATAGATGTAAAAGGAAATATGAAAGGCTTAATTTCCAATCTTATAGTAGATGGGAAAGGAAGAGCTTTTGATGGAAATATTAGTTATAGTTTTATAAGGATTTATAAACAATTTAAAGATATGGATGTTGTCTTAAGCAATGCAAAAAGTAAAGAGGTATTGAAATTCTTTAAAGAGAAACTTTTGATTAAGGGTAGAGTTAACATAAATAGTAAATTTAAAGTTTTTTCAAAGTATGAGAAAGATGGTGTAGCTAAGATAGTAATGAGTAGGGCTTTTATGCCATCTGTTGCTCCTTATGTTCCATTTAGACTTAATGCAACGATTAATTTTAAAGATATGGTTTATAGAGTGGAGGGTAAAATAGATTCAGATATTGGTAGTCTACAGATTGAAGATGGTTTTTATCATAAAATGAGAAAAGAGGGACATGGAAAATATGCATTACATTTAATAGAGTTATCCTATTTTGATGAGATTTTAAAACGTAGATATACAGGTTCATTAGATACCAATGGGAGTATAATTTATAAAGATAAAAAAATTATAGTAGATGGAATAACTAATAAATTTGATGGAGAGTTAAATTATTTGTATAGTCAAGATAATTTGATACTTAAGTTAAAAAAAGTATCATTGGAAAAGATACTAAAACAGATGAACTATCCTACTTTTTTAACTGCAAAAGTAGATGGAAAAGTAGACTTTAATATAAAAGATAAAATTATGCTCATTGATACAAAGTTAAAAGAGGCTCAATTTAGAAGAACAAAGATGACCGATATGGTATTGAAAGCAGTGAATATTGACATGTTAGCTGATGTCTATGATGATAGCTCTTTTATTGCAGGGTATCAAAATGAACAGTTGAGTGCTGTTTTAAAAATTGATAATAGAGTAAATCATATTTATTTAAATAATGCTACCTTAAATAAAAAAAATAATAGTATTGATTCTGACTTTGAAGTTAGAATGAATGGTCAAGAGATTTTTGGTAGGATTACAGGTAGTTTAAAAGACCCCTCAATTTCTGTAGATATGAAGAGATTGATTAAAGAGCAGATTGAGAAAAAAATAGACTCTTTTTTTGGTAAAGGAAAAATTAGAAATATTTTTTAATAAAAATACTTGCTATTTGGTGATAAATTCTTAATAATCACAATTAATACACAAATAGGTTCTACACTATCAATTCGCCAATATAAAAAAACATTAAAGGACAAATATGAGCAAAATATGGACAGTATTAGCAGGAATTTCACTAATAGGAACAGTAGCATCGGCTAACATGGCTTTGTGTAAAGGGTGTCATGGGCAAAACTTTGAAAAAAAAGCAATGGGAAAATCTAAAGTGGTTAGAAATATGAGTAAAGCAGATATTATTAAAGCTTTAAAAGGTTATAAAGCAGGAACTTATGGTGAGATTATGAAAGAAGTAATGGAGAAACAGGTAAAAAAACTCTCTAATAAAGATATAGAGTCTATTGCTTCCAAAATAAAAAAATAGGTTTTAGTTTTTTTATGGATAAGATTTCTCTTGTCCATTCTCTTTTAAATTTATCTTTTTTCTTTCCACTTTTTTTTATTTTTGTTATAATCACTTATCTTTAGAAGCAGGAGACAATAATGTTTGGAATTTTTCAGAGTAATCATCAAATAAATGATGCAAAAATTTTTATGGGAAGTAGTGAAGAGACAAGAGAGGTTTTAACAGAACGGAAAAACCCTTATAGTGGCGAGGTTGTATCCTCTGCACCATTATGTAGTGTAGAAGATACAAAACGTGCTTTAGATATTGCCCAAGAGGCATCTAAAGAGACAAAAAAATCTCCTCTTCATCAACGTATCTCATGGTTAGAAGATGTTGCTAATATGTTAGAGGAGTATCGTGAAGATATGGCAATAACATTGGTAAATGAAGTAGCAAAACCTTTAGCTTTTGCAAGAGTAGAGGTTGATAGATGTATTGAGACTATTCGACTTACAGCAAAAGAGCTTATTGCACTGCATGGTGAGACCATTCCTACCGATATTGCTCCAAGTGGGAAAAAAACTATTGCTTATTTTAGTAGAGTTCCTGTAGGAGTTGTTGCTTGTATTACACCTTTTAATTTTCCTTTAAATTTAGTAGCACATAAGATTGCTCCTGCTTTAGGTGCAGGAAATGCAGTTGTTTTAAAACCAACTCCTGAAGCACCATTAATAGCCTATAAGTTAGCAAAACTTTTTAATAGCTCACAATATGCTATTAAAGATGCATTAAGTGTGGTTTATGGTGATGTTGAAGTAGGAAGTACTTTAGTAAAGAGTTCTATTCCTCGTGTACTCTCCTTTACAGGTTCTGTTATGGTTGGAAAGATTATTACCCAACAAGCAGGGATTAAAAAGGTAAGTTTAGAGTTAGGAGGAAATGCAGCTACGTTTATAGATAAATCAGCCGATTTAGAGCATTCAGCCTCTCGATGTGCGTTTGGTGCTTTTGTTAACTCTGGGCAGGTTTGTATCTCTCTTCAACGTATATATGTTCATGAAGATGTTTATGAGAAATTTTCAGAAATTATTGCTCGTGAGACAAAAATGTTAAAAGTAGGTTCACCTTATTATGAAGATACCTTTATGGGACCATTGATTGATGATGAGTCACTACATCGTGCTAAAATATGGGTAGAGTCTGCTCAAGATGAGGGAGCTAAAGTTTTAACTGGAGCAGAGGTAGTTGATGGAAGCTTTACCCCTACTATTATGGTAGATGTAACAGATGATATGAACATTATTTGTGAAGAGGTCTTTGCTCCTATTGTCTCTTTGGTTAAAGTATCGAGTTATGAAGAGGCAATAGTTAAGATGAATAACTCACCTTATGGACTTCAATTCTCTATCTTTACCAATGATTTAAAGTTAACACAACGCTTTATTGAAGATGCAGAGTGTGGAGGGGTGGTTATTAATGATATTCCTACCTTACGGTTTGATGTTCAACCTTATGGAGGTTCAAAACTATCAGGAGTAGGGCGTGAAGGACCACGTTGGGCATTGGAAGAGTTTACTGAAATTAAGAGTGTAGTAATCTGTGAGTAGGAGTAGTTTATGAAAAAAGTTGCCCTATCTGCTTGTCTTACTGGTTGTACTTGTCGTTATGATGGTAAAGAGAATTTAAACATAACTCTTCTTAAAGAGTTATCTTCTTATGAGATTGTTCCATTTTGTCCTGAAGATTTCTGTTTTGGGACACCTAGACCAACTATGGATTTAGTTGATAATGGAGATAAAATAGAGGCTATATCAAATAAAGATGGCTCTGTTTTATCTTCTCCCATAGAAAAATATGCTAAAGATTTTTTCAAAAAAAATTCAGATATTAAACTCTTTATAGGTAAAGATAGAAGCCCAAGTTGTGCTGTACGAAGTGGTAAAGTTTACGATAAAGAAAAAAATCTACTCCATACAACAGGAACAGGGCTTATGGCAAAAGTAGCGTTAGATTTAGGCATAGAGTCTTGGGATAGTGAAGATTATTTAATATCTCTTAAACTGCTCTAACCAATCTTTATCTTCTTCTTTTAAGAGTCCAACTCTTTCTAAAAGAGTTGATTTTATGGATTCTAAATCTTTAATTTCTAAATATTCTAAATAGTTTGGATTTATCTCTAGTTTTTGTTGTGGATTGTAGGCTAAAAGGGCTTCTATCTCTTTGAGTAATTCTTCTTTTGTTTTCATTTCGCTATACTACCATAAAAATTATATAAGGATTTTAATATGTTAGAAATCGGCGATACCATACCAAATTTTTGTCTACCAAATCAAGATGAAGAGGAGATATGTTTTAGAGATATTAAAGGGCGATGGATAGTTATCTACTTTTACCCAAAAGACAACACCCCTGGGTGTACTACAGAAGCGTGTGATTTTACAGAAGCCTTACCTGATTTTACGGCACTTGAAGCTATTGTTTTAGGGGTTAGTCCTGACTCTCCTAAAAAACACAGAAACTTTATTGAGAAGAAAGGTTTAAAAATTACACTTCTAGCAGATGAAGATAAAGCTTTATGTAAAAGTTTTGGAATTTGGCAACTTAAAAAGTTTATGGGGCGAGAATATATGGGTGTTGTGCGAAGTACCTTTTTAATAGCACCAGATGGAAATTTAGCTTATAAGTGGGAAAAAGTAAGAGTTAAGGGTCACGTTAATGAGGTTAAAGCAAAACTAAAGGAGTTAAAAGCTCAAAATGATTGAGCTTTTAGTCCTAAAACGGGTCAACATCTCCATAAGGATTTGTTTCAGACTTAGTTGTAGCAGGAAGAGGTGAAATATCGGTATAGAGTTCTGTTCTAACTCCATGTTTCATATTGTAAACTCCTTTAGGAACTTTAAACTTCCTTGGTAAATTAGGATACATCTTATATAGATGTTTAAAGAAGTAGGCAAATGCAGGAGCAGATGTTCCTCCACCTGTACCACCTCTTCCAATAGGTTTGTTGTTGTCTCTTCCCATCCACACAATTACCTCTTCAGCAGGAGAGTAGCCACAAAACCATGCATCAACATTTTTATTGGTTGTTCCTGTTTTACCAACTACTTCAACTCCTGGAACTTTAGCATTTCTACCTGTACCCCTAAGAACAATATCTCTTAAGATACTAGTCATTAGGTAGGCTTGTGGTGGTGTTGTAAAGTTCTCAATCTCTTGTGTCTTACTCTCATATATAACTGTTCCATCACGAGAAAGAACTTTAGTAACAAGTCTTGGTTCTATCATATGACCACCATTTGCAAATGCAGAGTAAATTTGTGCCATTTTTACAGGACTTAGCCCAAGATTTCCTAAAGAGACAGACATATCATGAGGAATCTTAGGAACATTGAGTTGCTCTAATTTTTCAAGAATTCTCTTTAATCCAACTTCTGTAACTAAATTAATAGTAGCAAGGTTTCGTGAATGAACAAGTGCTTCACGTAGTTTTATAAAACCTTTAAAATCATTTTCATAATTTTTGGGTCTCCAAATTTTACGTTTTCCATTGCTATAGTATTGAAATGTTCTAGCAACATCGGTTAGCTCTGTAGCAGGGTTATACCCCATATCTAAAGCAACTTGATATATAAAAGGTTTAAATGCAGAACCTGGTTGACGTTGCATCATAGTAGCACGGTTATAGGCAGACTTTTTATAGTCTACTCCACCTACCATTGCTTTTATGTTCCCTGTATGGTTTTCAACAACAAGTATGGCTCCATTGAGTGTAGTTGTTTTAGGATTCTCATGACGTTTTTTTACAATTCTTCTGTGAGCATAGTGTAGTGCTTTTCGTGCCAACTTCTGTTGTTTCATATCAATACTTGTGTAGATAGTATATCCACCACGATAGATATCAGGAAACTTCTTTTTTAATCGTCTAACCACTTCATCTGTTACATAAGGAGCAATGTTTTGTGTTAAGGTATCTTTATAGATGGTTGGAATCTCTTTGATAGCGTCTAAATAGGTCTCTTCGGTAATCCAGCCTAATTTTCGCATACGAGCTAAGATGGTTCCAGCTCGTGTTAGGGCTTTATCTAAATGTCGAGTTGGGTCATAAGAGCTAGGTGCTTTCATGAGTCCAGCAAGAAGAGCCGACTCTTTGAGTGTTAATTCATCAAGATTTTTTCTAAAATAACCTTTTGCAGCTGTCTTAATTCCATAATAGCCATGTCCAAAAAACATCTCATTTAAGTAACGTTCTAAGATTTGTTCTTTAGTTAGCTCATTTTCAATTTTTAGAGATAAAATTGCCTCTTTCATCTTACGGGTATAACTTCGCTCATTATTTAAAATGGTATTTTTAACTAATTGTTGTGTTAAGGTACTTCCTCCCTCAACTTTATGACCAGCTTTAAAGTTTCTAAGTGCAGCTCTAATAATAGCATCAGGATTAACCCCATTATGTTCAAAAAATCGTGTATCTTCAATGGCAACTAGTGCTTCTACAACATAGCCAGGAATCTCATCATAGGTAGCATAGAGTCGGTGTTGTCCTTTAAAAATATAGGAGATTTTATTACCTTTATCATCTAAGATAACAGAGGAGGTTGCTGGTTTGTAGTTAATAAGCTTATCTGCATCAAGCTTAATCTCATTGTAGGCATAAATAAAGGCAATAAAAAGAGCAATAGCAAATATGAGTGCTAAAACAATAGAGCCTTTAATCAGTCGATTAACCATAGAGTATCTCCTTTGGAAAAATAGATTAAATTATAACGTAATTTATCTATTTTTGAGATTTTGGCATAATCTTAGAAGTTGTTTTTTAGAACTACCAAGACGAGGAATAATTCGTAAAATAGGTTTAGAAACTGTAGGCTGACGAATAGCACCAACTAAAATTTTTTTCTCTATTAACTCTTTTTGTTTCATGATAGTAGCCTTATTTGAGGGCATTTCTAATGGTAAAATAAGTGACTTTATCTCTATATTTAACTCTTTTTGAATAATATTTTGACGTTTTTTAATACGTTTAGCATACTTTTTACTATTTTTTGACACATGTTCAATATTTACAAGTGCTAAAGCTGTATCTATTACTGAAGGAGCTGTAGAGTAGATAATAGGTTTTCCTCGATTGACCAAAAAAGATAGTATATGAGAAGAAGCTAAAATATAAGCTCCATAACTTCCATAAGCTTTTCCTAGTGTTCCCATTTTAATATGTCTCTCATGAGGAGTAATATTATAATATTCAAAAATTCCTAAAAGGTGTTCACCAATAACTCCAGAAGAGTGAGCTTCATCAACTATCATCAATGCCTCATGTTCATCAGCAATCTCAAATATCTTTTGTTTGCACAAGCCACCATTCATAGAGTAGACCCCCTCTACAGCAATAATCTTTCGACCACCACTAAAACTATTAAGCTTTTCTCCCAAATCATTAGGGTCATTATGCCGAAACTTTATTACTCTATCTCCCAAAAGTCCTGTAGCCATCATTCCACTAGCATGATACTCCTCATCTATAAAGAGCATATCTTTTTTACGAACAAGTGACTCAATTAAAGCTATATTGGCTAAAAATCCAGAGCCTACAATCATCCCTTCTTTAAATCCATTTAACCCTGCTAAGGTCTCTTCAAAGCGTTTATGAATAGGGTGATAACCATTAACTAACATACTTGCTTTGGGTGCGTGAGTACTATATTTATTAACAAGTTTTAAGGCTTTTTTTAGCTGTTTTTTGGAGTTAGCTAATCCTAAGTAGTCATTAGAGGCAAAGTCTATTAAATTTTCATTCCAAACTCTTCGTTCTCTAAATCGATTTGCTTTTTTTAGGGCGTTTAGTTCTTTTTTGTACATTTTTATCTCTTAGCTTTTTCTAATTTTAACTAAATTAAACAAAAAAAATAGATTTAATCACTTCTAAATTAAGAAAATATGGGCTTTAACTATATTCAACAGTTTTTTTTAAGAATTTAACTTTTTCTTAAAATTATTTCAAAATAATCACATTTTTGCCCCATTTACTTAATATAATATAAATATATAAAATTAATAATAAGGAATAAAGTATGACAGTAGCATTAAATAACAACTATTACAATCAAAATAACGAAGAACAATTAACTCAAGAGGAATTAAACTTTTTTAAAGAGGAGCTAGAGAAACAGAAAAATAAGATTCAAACAAATTTAGATAAAAAACTAAAAGAGTTAAATAATCACGATGAAGCAAAAGATGAAGCTGACCATGCTTCTATAGCTATAGAAAATCTAACCAACAACACCATTTTAAGAGAGCAACAAAAAACATTAAATCAAATTAAAAGAAGCCTTAACAAAATAGCCTTAGGAACATATGGTATTTGCACTATGTGCGAAGAGAAAATTAATATAGAGAGACTTAAAATTCAGATGTTTTCTGAGCATTGTGTATCTTGTCGAAATGAGCTTGATAAGCAGAGATAGGTTAATGGAATTGTAATAAAAAAATAATTAGAAATTTTTAAATATATTTCACGATTGTTACCAATTTTAATTATATAATTTTGAATTAAGTTTAAAAAAAGAATATAACTTAGTAAAAAAAGGATAGAAATTGCAAACATATAGACCTATACCTATTGATAAAGAGATAAAAGTTAGTTCAAAAAATTTCCTTGTTAGTAAAACAGATGAAAAAGGAAAGATTCTTTATGCTAATGATACTTTCTGTGATGTGACAGGGTATGAAGAGATTGAACTAGTTGGTAAAGCACACAATATATTACGACATCCTGATATGCCAGCAGTAATATTCTATTTGATGTGGAATCAGATTCAAAATGGTAAAAATATTAGAGCATTAATTAAAAATCTTGCTCGTTCAGGTGAATATTATTGGGTTAGTACGGATTTTGAAATAAAATATGAAGGTTCTACTAAAACATATATAGCATTTAGAAGAGCTGTTTCTAAGCAGACCATTCGTACTATTGAACCCCTTTATGCACATTTGTTAAAAATTGAAAAGATACATGGTATAGAAGCTTCATTGGTCTATTTACAAGGCTATTTAGAGGAGAAACATCTTACTTTTGATGAGTATATGGATTCTCTTTTAAAACCTAAAGGTATTATGGCAATTATTTTTAATAAAGTGAAAAGTAGCTTTGCTAATGCAGCTTAGGTTATTAAATCCATGCCAAAAGTCTCTCAACATTTAATCCCATAGATGTTGATTCATTTCCTTCTACAGATTTAATATATTTTTTACAAAAACCTTCAACCATACAACCTCCTGCTTTTCCATTCCAAAGGTTACTTTGTAGATAGGCTTCTAATTCATTGGTATTAAACTTAAAAAAGTTATAGTGAGTAGCAGAGACATCGCTAAAGTAAAATTTTTTAGTTTTATAGTGCATGGCTGAAATAATTGCCATGCTAGAGCCACTTTGTAGTTCTAAGATACGTTTTGCGTCATCAATACTTTTTGGTTTACGTAATAGTTCGCCATTTGCTGATAAAATTACTGAGTCGGCTGTGAGTAGGGGAGTGTTTAATCCAAACTCTTTAATGGCAGATTCAAGCTTTCCTTTACTTGCAATGTAGGCAAAATCTTTAGCATTTTTAGTTTCAATTAACTCTTCATTGTATTGTGGAGCTTTTTGTATGAAATTTATATTAAATTTGTTAAGAAGCAAAGCTCTACTTTGAGAATTTGAAGCTAGGTGTATCATAAAAAGTCCTCTATTTTATATAACTCTTTTAAAGATTCTATTTTATTACAACATTCTTGAAACTCTTTAAAATACTTTATCTCTTCTCTACATAGATGTTTATGGCGTTCATAAGATTTTAAGACCTGTAAAGCTTTTCTTCTCGAATCTTCTCTACTTCGTTTAAGATGTTCAAAACAGATTGCTCCATTGATTAACCCTTTTACTAAATTTTTAAGTGGATGGTTATTCTTTCTAAGTGGATGCCATGCCTCTTCAAGTACTTCATGTGCTTCAAAATACTTATCACTATCGAGTAGTTTTATATAAGATAATAGTGCTGATTTTAAATCATGATTTTCTATTAACATTTAACTCCTTTTAAGCTATGTAATTATATAGAAAACTTCTTCAATCAATAAAATTCATGAACACAATTTAATATTTTGACTGATAATATGCTAATTTTACACATGATAAGTTTCATATATGAATAATAACCTTTTTATCTTGTTTATCATTAGTACTTAACCGTTTTTTTTATATTATATTCACCGTATAGTTCAGATTATTGGTAGTGATAAGCTGAATTTATGATAATTATAACATTGAGGAGGAAACATGAAATTAGGTTTTTTAGTCGACCTTAACCTTTGCATGGGTTGTAAAGCCTGTGAGATCGCCTGTAAAGTTGAAAATGAAGTGCCATTAAGTTCTTGGCGTTTACGTGTAAAATACATAGATATAGGGTCATTCCCAAATACGACGCGTGAGTTTACACCGTTAAGATGTAATCACTGTGAGAGTGCTCCATGTGAGCGAATCTGTCCTGTGTCGGCACTTCATTACCTAGAGAATGGAATTGTGAATATTGACAATTCACGATGTATTGGTTGTGCAGGTTGTATGATGGCTTGTCCTTATGGTGCTATCTACATGGATCCAGAGACAAATACAGCCGATAAGTGTACCTATTGTGCACATAGAATTGAGACAGGGTTGATGCCAGCATGTGTGGTTGCTTGTCCTGTTGAGGCAAATATTTTTGGTGATATTGAAGATGAGACTTCTCAGATTTCAAGATACATCATGGAATATCAAAGTTTTGGTGGTGGTGTTCAAGTTCGTAAACCTGAAAAAAATACTAACCCTAAACACTTCTATGTAGGTGGTGGAAATGCCTCACTTAATCCTCTTGCTCAAGAGAGAATTGAAGGGTATGGACTCTTTAATAATATTACACATCTTAAAACGATTGGTGACCCTCACGAATCACTTTTAGATAGATTTTTAACCCCAATTTTCGGTGGTCATCACGACCATGATAAAAACCAAGGATTTATAGATATGCCAAATAGTGGTAAACATGAATCATCAGAAGGAGGTCACTAATGGATCACGCTACTACAATAGAAGCTACGAAAGCTATTGTTACTCTTGATGTTCCTCTTCCAGGAATTATTTGGGGTTGGATGATTACCCTTAACATGTGGGCAAAAAGTATTGGTACTGGTGTTATTATTGTCGGTGCTTACTTGCTCTACAGAC